>OMUD01000099.1 GCA_900314125.1 uncultured Prevotellaceae bacterium
TTATTAACTAAAACTAAAAAGAATGGGAAAAAAATTATGCTTGATTCTTACCCTATGCTTTATGTCTGTGGGTATGGCATTCGCCCAGACTAATGTGACTGGTAAGGTCATTGAGTCCGACACGGGCGATCCTGTTGTGGGAGCAGCTGTTCTTGTCGTGGGCACACAAACCGGTGTGCAGACCGACCTGAACGGTAACTTCTCTTTGAAGAATGTACCAAGCTCAGCTAAACTCCGTGTGTCCTATCTGGGACTTAAAGAAACGGAAGTGGCTGTGAAACCTAACCTCCTCATCCGTATGGAATCCACTGACGCAGCACTCGATGAGGTGCTCGTGGTAGCTTACGGTTCGCAGAAGAAGGCTGCCTTCACCGGTGCAGCTTCTACAGTGAAGGGAGAGTCGCTCGAGAACCTCAACATCTCTAACGTGTCGAAAGCACTCGAAGGTTCTGTGGCTGGTGTTTACACCGCTTCTGCTTCGGGTCAGCCAGGTTCTGAGTCTTCTATCCGTATCCGTGGTATCGGTTCCATCAGCGCAAGCCAGGAACCTCTCATCGTACTCGACGGTGTGCCTTACACCGGAGCGCTCAGCTCTATCCCAACACAGGATATCGAGTCCCTCACCATCCTTAAGGATGCTGCCGCCAACTCTATGTATGGTAGCCGTGGTGCAAACGGTGTGATCATGGTGACCACCAAGAGTGGACGTACAGGTAAGGCTCGCGTGGACTTCAGTGCTAAGCTCGGTTGGAACGCCAAGGGTGTGCCGTTCTACGACATCGTGACGGATGCAGGTGAGTACTACGAACTCGCATACGAGGCCATCCGCAACCAGCTTGCCATCAATGGCGGACAGGGATATGCATACGCCAACCAGTATGTGGCTGAGAACCTCATCTCACAATACCTCAAATACAACAAGTTTGCAGGGGTGGCCGACAACCAACTCATCGACCCGCTCACCGGCAAGCTCAACCCGAATGCCAAGACCTACAAGTGGGGTGACGACTGGCTCAAAGAGCCGTTCTCCAACGGACTCCGTCAGGAATACACCGCCAACGTGTCGGCAGGTAACGACATCACTAAGGTCTATGCCTCTCTCGGCTACCTCGGCGATAAGGGTTATGTGAAGAACTCTGATTTCAAGCGTTACAACGGAAAAATCAAACTCGACCAGATGATTGGTCAGTATATCAAGGTCGGTGGTAGCGTGGCTTACACCCGCACAGAGTCTGATGCACAGCGTAATGAAGGTACCACCCGCTACGGAAACCTCTTCTATTTCGCTCAGGGTCTCGCACCAATCTATCCAATCTATCTCTATCATGAGGATGGAACCCCTTGGCTCGACGAGAACGGCAAGCAGAAGTATGACTTCGGACGCGAGTACCTCCGCCCATATTCTTCTGAGGCCAACCCGTATGCAACCACTGCTGAGGATATCTACAACGTCACAAGAGACTACATCACCACTCGTGGATACTTCGAGGCTAACTTCCTCAAGGACTTCAAGTTCCTCGCCAACATTGGTTACGACACACGTAACATCTGGACTACTGACTTCATGACCCCTATGGGTGGCGACGCCCTCACAGTGGGTGGACGTGGATACAAGACCAACAGCCGCACCGCTTCTCTCGACGCACAGCAGCTCCTCGAGTGGAACCACACTTACGGCGACCATGCTCTCCACTTCCAGCTCGGTCATGAGAACCAGAAAGATGATGTGAAATACCTCACTGGATCTATGGCTGGATACGTGGACTGGAGCAACCCTGAGTTTGCCAACGCAAACAACTACCAGGGACTCAACAGCTACACTTACGAGACCACCCGCGACGCATATTTCCTCCGTGGCGACTACAACTATCTCGACCGTTACTACTTCAACGCATCTATCCGCCGCGACGGTAGCTCCATCTTCTCCAAGGACAACCGCTGGGGTACGTTCTGGGCTGTTGGTGCAAGCTGGCGTCTCAAGGAAGAGCCATGGCTCAAGAACGTGAACTGGGTGAGCAAGGCCAAGCTCAAAGTCAGCTACGGTACACAGGGTAACGACAACATCCTCAATCAGGGTATTATCCACGCTTACGTTGACCAGTACGCCGTGGTGCGTTCCGACGCAGGTGCTGGTTTCAGCAAGTCGCTCCGTGGTAACCCAGACCTCACTTGGGAGAAGAGTAAGAACTTCAACCTCGGTTTCGAGGCTGGATTCTGGAATCGTCTCGACATCGAGTTCGACTTCTTCATCAAGAAGACTGACGACCTCCTCTATCAGAGCCCGCTCCCACGTTCAGAAGGTACGCCTAACTACATCTGGCGCAACGAGATGGACATGAAGAATACCGGTATTGAACTCACAATCAACGGCGACATCATCAAGAACAAGGATCTCCGCTGGTGGGCACAGTTCAACTTCATGCACTACAAGAACAAGCTCACACGTCTCCCGGCTTCCAAACCAAAGGAACTCTATCCTGACGGATATCAGGCTGGTTCTTACTGGAGACGTATCGGTGGCTCGCTCTACGACTTCTTCCTCTATGAGTATGCAGGCGTTGACCCTCAGACAGGTGCTCCTCGCTACAACAAGTATGCCGACCACTACTACGACCTCGAAGGCAACCGCATCTCTGCTGCTGACGCAGAGGCACTGGGCGAAGGCAACTACAAGCTGGTGGAGGACGAATGGGACAGCTATGTCAACAAGACTTCCGACACCAAGCAGCGCAGAACCAACAAGTCGGCTATTCCTGACCTCATCGGTGGTTTCTCAACTGGACTCGAATGGAAAGGTTTCGACCTCTCAATCGCTACCGCATTCCAGCTCGGAGGATATGTGATGGATGATCAGTATGCTGCGCTCCTCAGTGTGCAGAGCCTCGGACAGGGATACCACAAGGATCTCTTCAACCGTTGGACACCGGCGCACACCGACACCAACATTCCAATCCTCATTTCTGAGTCTCAGGAGGCAGGAATCGACGGAATGTCTGACTATTTCCTTACCAAGGCAAGCTACTTCAGCCTCAAGAACATCACGCTCGGTTACACGCTGCCGAAGTACATCACCACGAAGTGGGGTATCGACAACCTTCGCGTGTTCTTCTCTGGCGACAACATCTGGCTCCGCTCGAAGCGTAAGGGACTTGACCCTCGTCAGTCATTCAGCGGTGCTACTGCCTATGGTATCTACTCTGCACTCAGCTCTTACTCTTTCGGTATCAATCTGTCATTCTAATATAAATCATAAAATATAAGAACAATGAAAACATTAAAATATTTATCTATCAGTGTCTTGTTGGCTGCTGGACTCGTTTCTTGTGGCGGCGACTACCTCGACACGGAGGACAGGACAGCGCTTGAGCCGGATGCAGTGGCTGAGGCTGCCGGAAGACAGCCGGACATCTTCCTCAATGGTATTTGGTCCTGGTTAGTGGAGTTCGGTGGTGCTGGTTCAACTGACCACGATGACTTCGGTCTCATGTCTGTGCTTCTTGCAGGTGACTGCATGACTGAGGACATCGCATTCACTGCAAGCCACTATTTCATCTACGACTATGAACTCGACAACCGTATGTGGAACTACCGTCGTGTATATATCAACTGGGGTACTTTCTATACGGCCATCTCTAAGGCCAACGAAATCATCAACATCTACCCTGATGGAGGTGAGACTCCGAACGAGAAGGGACTTCTTGGACAGGCGCTCGCAATACGTGGTATGTCATACTATTACCTCGTGCAGCTCTTCACCCATTACCTTGACGAGGCTGGAAACATTGCTGAGGATGCACCGGGCGTGCCGCTCATGTACACCCAGGCTGACGGCTACACATTGGAAGAAATCGCCGCCTTCAAGGGACGTAACACCGTCAAGGACGTGCTCGCTCAGTGCGAGAAGGACCTCACACGCGCCGTGGAGCTCCTCGGCGAAGGATATGTGCGTCCTGAAGGCGAAAACGGTAAGAACTACATCGACCAGAGTGTGGCTAACGGTCTCCTCGCACGCTACTACCTCCTCGTGCAGAACTGGGACGGTGCAGCAAAGGCAGCCAATGCCGCACGTCAGGGCTACACACAGCGTGATGCTGCCGGACTTAAGGACGGATTCATGGATGTGCTCGCTTCCGACGTGATGTGGGGATTCAACCACACGGCCGACACCGAGACCACATTAGCATCTTACTTCTCACATATCTCTGCTATCGCTCCAGGCTACTCTGGCGCTGGCTACTGCACGAAGGTGATGGATGCACGTCTCTACAGCCAGATTCCTGACAACGACTACCGCAAGCAGCTCTTCAACGGACCTGAAGGAAACGCAACTCAGAAGTCTGTAGGCGCACAGATGCCGTATGCTCCGCTCAAGTTCGGCGACAAGGGCGACTGGACCATGGACTATATCTATATGCGTGCGGCTGAGATGGTGCTCATCGAGGCTGAGGCACTTGCCCGCCAGGGTAAAGGCGCTGATGCAGCCAAGGTGATGAAAGAACTCATGGCTAACCGCCAGCCAGGATGGAACGTGACGTCTGTCGATGTTGAGGATGTACTCCTCCAGCGTCGTATCGAACTTTGGGGCGAAGGATTCGGCTTCTTCGATCTCAAACGCTGCAACAAGGGTATCGACCGCAACTACGATGGCACCAACCACCTCGAGAGTTGCCGCAAGGTGGTGCCAGCTCAGGACGTGAGATGGACCTATCAGATTCCGCAGAACGAAATCCAGGAGAACGACCTCATCTCTGAAGAGGATCAGAACCCTTAATCGGTAGCGGCTTTTTGGATAATCATTAAATTGAACAATTATGAAAAAGATAATATTGAAATCATTAGGATGTCTTGCAGCTCTTGCCCTCATGGCAAGCTGCAACGACACCATGGACGACAAGGCGGATATCGACAGCAAATATGTCAAATCGTTCGACATTCCGACCTTCGCTTTTGCCGGTGCCACCGATATCACACATAAGACCGCCACTTTGCAACTTACTTGCAGCGATGTGACCAACGTGATTGAGCAGGGTGTGCAATTGGACACCGATCCTGAGTTCTCTGACTATATCAACCTTTATGAGGATGAAGCGGCTACGGAACTTTCCATTCCTCTTGATGAGCTGGAACCAGAGACCACTTATTATGTGCGTCCATATATCGTGACGTCAAATTCTGAAGTGGTTTACGGAACTCAAGTTTCATCATTCACCACTGCTGAAGCTCCGGCCGAGACTTGGATTCCTCGCTATGTCGGCGACTTCACTTATTCTGCATACTATAAGGGCGACGACACAGGACTCACACTCTACAACCTCGAGCAGAATCCAGCAGTATGGAAGATTGAGAACTGGGGTGGAGGTGTTGACTTCATCTTCACTTGGAATGAGGACAACACCATCAGCTTCGATCCGTTCTTCCTCGGCGACACATACGGAGAGTATGGCGACGTGATTTGCTACGATAGGGCTTCTATTTACGATGATGAAGACCCAGGATATGTGGACACTGAGAAAGCTATCTTCTACTTCAATATCGGTTACCGTGTGTCAGCAGGATGGGTTGCTTATGGATTTGAGCAGTTCCAAATCACAGGAAACGCATCTGTCAAGGACCGCAAACCTCATGTGGCTCATCGCAACAGCACCAAGACGGTCAAGGACATGATTCAGCCGTTCGCCAAGTTTTAAGTCAATAAACTAACTATAACTGCGGACGTACACTGTGTGAGTGTGCGTCCGCTTTTACCTTTATCATTTTTTCTTATTCCTTTCTTATGAAAAAAACTATTACGCTTATTTTCCTCTCTCTCGCTCCGGCATTTCTGGCAGCGGCTCCAATCTCCCGCGCCAAGGCAAGAGCCATCGCAAGCCAAGCCTTCAACCGCTTGAATCCATCTCTTTCACAACCCGTTGACTTCAATCTTGAGGCAAAGGTGAAAGGAAGAACATTGCAGGCGGATGCGGAGTCCCCGGCCTACTATGCCTTCAACAATGCGGGCGGAAATGGATTCGCCATCATCGCTGGTGATGACCTCTTCCCGCAGATGGTGGCATACTCCGATAAAGGACAGTTCACCGATGAGGCGGAAATGGCACCGGCTCTCGTCGAATTTCTCCGGGCTTATGCAGCCTATGTGGAGGCTGTCAGGAATGGTGAGGCGGAAGCACCTGCAAGGAGGGTGCCGGGCGACATCACAGGCGATGTGGTTGTGGAGCCTCTCCTCTCTACTGTCTGGGGACAGGGAAGCCCATACAACTACTATTGCCCTAACCAGTGGCCCGTGGGATGTGTCGCAACCGCCATGTCACAAATCATGAACTACTGGAAATTCCCGGCATCAGGAAAAGGGGAAATCACCTATGGCGGGTCGGAATCCATGATCACCGTCAACTTCGCGGAGAGCACCTACGACTGGTCGATCATGAAAGACAAGTTTGCGCAGCTCGACTGGAAGAAAGATGCGGGAAAGAACGTGGCGAAACTCTGTTTCGACTGCGGGGTGGCATGCTACATGGAATACGACGAGACTGGAAGCGGAGCGACCATCGTCGATGCCTACAACGCCTTCTCACAGCATTTCAAATATAATGCGGAGTCCATCACCCTCCTCATGAGGGAAGCCATGGATTCTCAGGAGGAATGGAACGACATACTCTTTGCTGAGCTCGACGCCAGAAGGCCGGTGCTCTATGCCGGCGCTTCGTCCTCGGGAGGCGGTCCTGATGCGGCGGGACATGCATTCGTCATCGACGGATATGACTCCAACCACATCGTCCACGTCAACTGGGGATGGAACGGTGACAACAACGGGTATTACGACATCACGCTACTCAACCCTGGAGGATATACCTTCTCGCAGCGTCAGGAGATGGTGGTGGGCATCATACCCGACGAAAACGAGGAACATACGCAGCGCAAGCAGTTTCGGATGTGGATGACCGACTCACTTGCCGCGGCAAAAGGCACAAGCGCCAAGCTTGGGAGCAATTTCAACCTCAAAATCGGTGCCATCTACAACCACGGAACCTATGCAGCCACCTACACCATCGGCATCAATCTCTATGATGTCACAGGAAAATTGGTGCAGGAAATATCCGTGCCATCGGATAACCTCACCGTCACCCTCAGCAGCAATTACGGAAAGAATCCGTTCGGACTTGTCAAGTGCTTAGTGCCGGCCGACATTCCTGAAGGCGACTATTATTGCTCTGTAGTGTCAAAGGAGAAAGGTTACGATGAATATGTGCTCCCTTACACTTCGGGAGGAGACAAGAACAACCGAATGAAGTTCTACATCCACGACGGCGTGATCGACTTCTACCAGCATTCCACGGCCATCAACACCATCGAGGCTGGAGAGGCGGACGTCATCAGAACCGATTTCTTTGACATCAGCGGACGGAAAATTTCCCAGCCTGCACAAGGCGTCATCACCATCCGCCGACAAATCCTATCCAACGGAACAGTCAAAACCACCAAAATCATAAAATAATGAGTGGGGAAAAATCAAAAAACGCCTTGCAGAATCAAAATCTGCAAGGCGTTTTTTTTGAACTCGCTCTATGCCACTGCGGTTCCATGCTCATATAAAAACTCAGGAGCAAAGTCCACACCGTTATACCATTCCAAAGTCCAGGAAGTAAGCCCGAATTGGATGAAATTGTTTAAGTCCAGCAAGGGCTCACGGTATTTACCCTTTAATAATGGCTTAAAATCCACAATTCGATGTTCTCCTGTGTTGAATTCCAACTTCATGGTATAGTCATGAAGATATTCCACATCAACTATTCTAAGCAGTTCGTTATTATCCATATATCTTTATTTTAATGGTGGAATGGGATTGGGTTTCTCACCTCTTTGAAGAAGTTCCCAGTTCTTTAACAATTCATCTTTATGTTCATCCATCCACATGAATACTTTTTTTAATGCATGACGCGGCATCTGACCCTTAATAATACCTTTATCTATGGAGATACTTGCCATGTAATCGCCATAACGGACGTGAAAATGAGGAGGATTGTGGTCATCCCCAAACATGGTTATGATAATTCCGAAAAATCTACAGATCTCAGGCATGGCTTAATTCTTCTTTTTGCAAATTTATGTTTTTTTTCTGCAGAATCCAAAAGCTTGCGGCTAAAATAAATATTTTTATGTAAATTTGCAGGAGCAAAAAAACGAATCAATGAGAACAATAATGAAAATAATGGCAATCAGCGCGATTCTTGCTGCGGGAGCAGAAAAAGCCACCGCACAAAACGACAATTTTGAGTATAACAATGAGCGATTCGCCGACCTGCAGATGCTACGCTACCAGGTCAAGGGTTTCGACCAACTCTCGCTCAAGCAGAAAACCTTCATTTATCACCTGCAGGAAGCGGCGCTCTGGGGACGTGACATCCTGTTCGACCAAAACGGAAAGTACAACCTCCGCATCAGAAGAATCATGGAGGATATCTACACCACCTTCAAGGGCGACAGGAACAGCAAGGACTTCACCGCTTTCGAGGTCTATCTCAAGCGCCTCTGGTTCTCCAACGGCATACACCATCACTATGGATGCGAGAAGTTTGTGCCTGAATTCTCAAGGGCTTGGTTCGAGAAAGAGGCGGAGAGGGTGATGAACGAGGACAAGATGCTCAAACCTTATCAAAAACAACTCAACGAAATCGCTGAGGTCATTTTCAACCCCAACCTCATGCAGAAAAGGGTTAACCTTGCTGAGGGACAAGACCTGATTCTCACTTCTGCCAGCAACTACTACGATGGTGTCAACCAGCAGGAGGCGGAGGAGTTCTATGCCAACATGAAGAACCCTGCTGACCCCCATCCGGTCATGTTCGGACTCAACAGCCGACTGGTTAAGAAAAACGGAAAAATACAGGAGAGGGTGTGGAAAACCGACGGACTCTATGGAGAGGCCATCACGCACATCGTCGATTGCCTCACCAAAGCAAGACCGTTTGCCGAGGATGCCGAACAGCAGGCGGTCATCGACAAGCTGGTGGAATTCTATCGGACGGGCGACCTCCACACTTTCGATGAATACACCATCCTCTGGGCGGGAAACACCGCTCCTCAGGTGGATTTCGTCAACGGATTCACCGAGAGCTATGGCGACCCGCTTGGACTGAAGGCATCCTGGGAGAGCATCGTCAACTTCAAGGACATGGAGGCGACCAAGCGCACCGAGACGCTCAGCGCCAACGCTCAGTGGTTTGAGGACCACTCACCGGTTGACAGCCGCTTCAAGAAGGAGAAGGTGAAGGGAATCAGTGCCAAGGTCATCACAGCGGCCATTCTCGGAGGCGACCTCTATCCGTCAACCGCCATCGGCATCAACCTGCCTAACAGCGACTGGGTGCGCAAGGAGCACGGTTCCAAGTCCGTCACTATCGGAAACCTCACAGAGGCCTATAATCTCGCAGCCAAAGGCAACGGATTCCGCGATGAGTTCATCATCGACAAGCAGGTGCTCCAACTGGTTGACCAATATGCCGACATCACCGACGACCTTCACACCGACCTCCACGAATGCCTCGGACATGGAAGCGGACGACTGCTCGACGGAGTCGATGGCGACAGTCTCAAAGCCTACGGGTCCACCATCGAGGAGGCACGTGCCGACCTTTTCGGACTCTACTATGTGGCAGACCCGAAGATGGTGGAACTCGGACTCACACCGAACATGGAAGCATATAAGGCACAGTACTACACCTATATGATGAACGGACTCATGACCCAGCTCATGCGTATCCAGCTCGGCAACGACATCGAGGAGGCACACATGCGCAACCGCGCACTCATCGCCAACTGGTGCTATGAGAAGGGAAAAAAGGACAACGTGGTGGAACTGGTCAAGAAAAACGGAAAGACCTACGTCCAGATCAACGACTACGAGAAACTCCGCAACCTCTTCGGACAGCTCCTCGCAGAAATCCAGCGTGTGAAGAGCACGGGCGACTTCAAAGGGGCTCAGGCACTCGTCGAGGGATACGGCGTGAAAATCGACCCACAACTCCACAAGGAGGTGCTCGAACGCTACGAGAAACTCAACCTCGCGCCGTATAAGGGTTTCATCAACCCGGTTTACACCGCCGTGCGCGATGCCCAGGGAAACATCACCGACGTCAAAGTCTCTTACGACGAATCCTACGCACACCAAATGCTACGCTATTCCCAGCAATATGCACCCCTCCCTCTCATCAACGAGTGACCCCCCATCACCCGAACACCCAAAAAAGCAACCACCCGGATGGCCAAAACCCACCCGGATGGCAAAAAAAACAACCACCCGGATGGCAAA
>OMUD01000126.1 GCA_900314125.1 uncultured Prevotellaceae bacterium
TATTCTCTGCATGCCAAGAATCGCTTGACGAACGTATCAAACGTGAAACAAGTGAATTCAACAAACGGCGATGCCCTCAAAAAATAGATGAATTTGTCACCCTTGACAGCATCTCATACATCATTCATGAGAATGGAGATGAAGCAAATGACTATATCTACAACTATTCGCTGAGATGCGATTCGTCAGAATTGGAACTGTTCTACTCTCAAAAGAGCGAACTGGAAAGACGGCTTGTAAGTAAGATAAAAAACGCTCAGGACTTGCGGTTCATCAAGGAAGCGGGATGCACAATTCATTGCCTGTTCAAATCGCCATCCACTCATAAAGAACTGCTAAGTTTCAAATTCACACAAACACAATATCAATAAACAATGCGCCGAATCAACATACTGTTGTTTCGGCGCATTGGTTTATTATTCGGAAAGCATTCTACTTTCTATAATTACTATAAACGATTTCCAGCCCCACATTATCATTCTCTCCTCCCACAAGTTTCACACTCGACATCGAGAAGTCGTGAGCCAATTTCACCAATGTTGTAGCATTATTAATTGTGGAATAGGTGGCTTCAACAGGAATCAGCAGTACTTTATTGTAGTTTTCCGTTGCTTTTCCTTCAGCTTTCTCCTTTTGAATCACATTGATTAGTTTAGCAATATTGCTGAATTCATAGGTATTGGTAGATGAAGAAAAATTAGTAACATACGATGTAATTCCATCAGCCAGCGAATATTTCTCAAAAAAGCCATTCAGATAATCATCAAGCCGTACCAACAACACGGTTTTTGTAATTGGCAGTTTAAATTTGCCGTCTATTTTGTCATTATATCTTTTCAAGACCAGACGAGCAGAATTGATCGTGTCGTTAAGGCTGATTTCATCCACAGGAAGTTCCGCCATAGTAAAGATTCCCGCAGGACTCTTCAAATATGTCGCTTCTTTATTATCGAGAAGAGATGTAAGATTGGAATTTCTGAACCTTGTGGCCTGAACAACTTCTTCAGTACAAGCGAACTGCATAGTTCCCAATGTGTCGCGTTTCGTCTCTTCATCAGTGAATCTGAAATTGATATTGAAATGTGCCACATTAACATAAGCAATCGCACCATCCCCACTTTCAACCTGAAAATAAAAACCCTTACTTCCTGGAAGTCCGGAATTCAGCCAGGTGTCCGTATTGGAAAAATATTGAGGTTGAGTGCGATAAGCATCATAAATCTGCTGTCCCATTTCACGAGGCAAAGCGATTCTGATGCTTTTCACATAGTCATTAGACCATCGAGTGTCATCAGAGATAGTCCTGTCAGAAATTGTGAACCATTTGGTTGCTACAGGTTTGGCAGTTTCATCATAATACTCTGATGGGTCAATATTAGTGTAGTAATCGCTGTTGGCATCCATCACCTTATCCAATTCATAAACATTTAGTTTGAAAGTGGCTAATGAATCACCAATAAAGTCATTCACATATAGACGGATTTCCGCTCCAGTGATATAATCATCAACAATGTTGTCTGGAAAAGCGAAAGTCTCAGGGCAATAGAATTGTGCCAAAAAATCACTGCTTATCACCGTACCTGTCTCAGGGTCAGTGTATTTCCCAAGGTAAGAAGTACTGGACCTGGCAAGAACTTTATCCCCCACCTCATAGGAGGAAGTCTTCACATTCAAAACAGTGAAATTATTATCGACCAAATCAGTGTTGGGCACGATATCATAGCCAAGGTTCCCTGTGTTGTCGTCACAAGAAACAAAATAGTTTCCAGCAACGGTAAGGAAAAACAACATGGACAATGATTTAAAAAATCTACACATGATTACTACTAAATAAAAAAAGTTTATAGTAACGAATCATAAAAGTCAAGATATGCTTGTCTGAAATTATCCGGTTCTTGATATCCAAGCATAGGTTTGTTCAAAGATTCAATATAATTTATCACAGACTTATTGACCTTCGAATCATCAAGAATGACACCATCAGAATATTTTACTGCCAATTTCTGCAACTCGTCATAACCATATTTACCATTAAACACATCTTTCAAATCATCAAGCTGCAAATCCTTAAATGGCAAGCAATCCACAAAATGCTTTCCAAAATCCATTTTAAATTCAGGTTTCGATGCAGAATAGACAACCTTGACATTCGCATAAGACGGTTCATCTTGATATGCTTTCTTTATATAAGCCGGAGTAACAGAAGTGATCCATCCATGGCAATGGATGATGTCTGGGGTCCAATTCAATTTCTTCACAGTTTCCAACACCCCTCTGGCATAAAAGATGGCCCTCTCGCCATTGTCTTCATAAGGGATTCCATTCTCATCTAAAGACATCTGACGCTTCATGAAATAATCGTCATTGTCAATAAAATATATTTGCATCCTGGCCTGGGGAAGAGAAGCTACTTTTATAATCAATGGGTGGTCCGTCTCATCGATGATGATATTCATTCCAGAGAGGCGTATAACTTCATGAAGCTGGTTTCTCCTTTCATTGATAATTCCCCATTTTGGAGTAAAAGTTCTGATTTCGCAGTTGCTTTCCTGAATGGATTTAGGAAGATTTTTGCCGAATACAGCCTTAGGGGATTCAGGCACGAAAGGAATCATCTCCTGAGTAATAAATAGAATCTTTTTCGCTTTCATCTAATAAACATATTTTCATGCAAAGTTACAAAAAAAATTCGACTTTTCAGCAAATTTGTTCAGATTTAAGTTTTTATAAGATTAAAGAAAAAGCATAAAAAGAAAAAACGCCAAAGTTAATTGGCGTTTTTTCTAAAACAAATATCCCCAAAGGGACTAGCCTTCTAAAGCCATTTTTTAGAACCACTTTTTAATACTGCTCGTTGTCGTTAGGAAAATCCGAGGATTTCACATCAGTGATATATTGACCTATAGCATCCGTCATTACCGTTGCAAGATCAGCATATCTTCTGAGGAATTTAGGTGTAAATCCTTTTGTCATCCCCAACATATCAGCCACCACAAGCACTTGTCCATCCACCTGATGTCCAGCCCCTATCCCGATAACAGGAATGGAAAGTTCACTAGCAACCTGAGCTGCTAATTTAGCAGGTATTTTCTCAAGAACAACAGCAAAGCATCCAGCTTCTTCAAGCGCATGAGCATCACTAACCAATTTTTTTGCTTCAGCTTCCTCCTTCGCCCTTACTGTATAAGTACCGAACTTGTTGATTGACTGTGGTGTAAGTCCAAGGTGTCCACAGATAGGAATACCCGCATCAAGAATCTTCCTAACCGTATCAAGAATCTCCACTCCTCCTTCCAGCTTAAGGGCGTCACAATGGCTTTCTTTCATGATACGAATTGCGTTAGTCACACTCTCCGTAGGATTAACCTGATAAGTTCCAAAAGGCATGTCACACACAACCAATGCTCTTTTCGTTGCCCTGACAACAGCCTTAGCATGATAAATCATCTGGTCCAAAGTAATCGGCAGTGTTGTGACATTTCCAGCCATAACGTTAGAAGCAGAATCACCGACCAAAATCACATCCATTCCGGCCGCATCAACAATTTGGGCCGTCGTGTAATCATAAGCAGTAAGCATGGCAATTTTCTTGCCTTCCCTTTTCATTTGAGTAAGCCGATGAGTTGTAACCTTTCTGGCATCCTCAACTAAATAACCAGCCATTTTAATTATTTTTTATTGTTTAATAAATTGTTAACTAATTCGTAATTCAAATGATTGAAATCCGGAACCGCATAATCGCACAAAGAGCGAATAGAATCTATCGGATTAGTCGTGGCAAGTCCAACAGTGAAGATTCCTGACGACATTCCAGCCTTTAAGCCATTGAAAGCATCTTCAAAAACCACACATTCACCTATGTCACAACCAAACCTTGATGCAGCCAGCAAATAGCAATAAGGATCGGGTTTTGAACGTGTGAAATCTTCAGAAGTAAGCACCATTTCAAACAATTCATCAAATCGTGGCATTTTTTTTCTGAGAGCATCAATCTTCTTAAGGTTAGAACTTGTGACTACCGCACACTTCACACCATTATTTTTGATATTGTCAATAAAGGCCCTTGCTCCTGCAATAAATGGATAATCCATCCCAGCCTCCCATTCATCAAGACGAATGGTGATTGCTTCCTGCAAAGATTCGTCGGGAAAAAAGGAATTATATATATGCTCAAGAGTTGTCCCTTTAATAGTATCACTGAAATGAGGCAATTCAGGATGAAACTCCCTTCCAATTTGTCCCCAAAATTGAGAATATTGGCTCTCTGTATCGACAAGAGTTCCATCAAGATCAAAAAGAGCTGCTTTAAAACGATTCATCAGAAAAATGGATTTTAGT
The DNA here is from genome assembly GCA_900314125.1 of uncultured Prevotellaceae bacterium. GTDB lineage: Bacteria > Bacteroidota > Bacteroidia > Bacteroidales > Bacteroidaceae > UBA3839. Next base: position 4,339 of record OMUD01000126.1, read on the forward strand.
TAGATTTAAAAAAATACTTGTGGGCGCAGACATTATTTCAAAATCCAGGGTCCAGAAACTTTTTTTCTCATCAAGACATGGATATTCACATCTTCACCTGGCACAATACCATTTTCACGCAATTTGGCAGCGACCTCATCATGTGCCTTATCAGGCAAATTGTTCTCTGCACTCAAATGACAGAGCCACACATTTTTCAAATTTGGATGATAATTATTCGCAATCAGCTCAGCAGTCTGACGATTGGATAGATGTCCAAACGGCCCTTTTATTCTTTCTTTCAAATCTTGATAATATCTTGGATTCTTATCCAACATATCTTCATCAAAATCCGATTCGATGACAAGATTTTCCGCTTTTGAAATATAACGGCAAACCGCCTCTGTCGGCATTCCTATATCCGTCATCAAAATAAAGTTCTGCAATCCTGTGTCAATCAGATATCCAAAATTATCGACCGAGTCATGAGGCAGCCTGAAAGGACAAACATTAAAATGTCCCAGCTGAAAAGATATGTTTTCGTAAACCGGCACACAACAATCCATTTGCAATTTTGACCTATAGGATGATGTCATTTTTTTTAGCACCAATTCAGAGGCGTAAACTTTAACATTAAGAAATTTGCTCAGTTCACCAGCAGCCTTAACATGGTCGAAGTGGTCGTGTGTAACCAAGATAGCTTTTATGTTTTTCACATCAACGCCATATTCCAAGAAGTATTTTTTTATAGTCCTTATGCCTATACCCGCATCAATAATGATGGCCTCATTACCATCTGAGAGGTAATAACAGTTGCCAGAGCTTCCACTTCCAAAACATAAAAACTTCAACATATTATTTTTTTTGCAAAATTACACATTTTTTTCAAATAAATAATCTTATTGAATCAAATAAATACAAAAGGAAAGGAAGTGATTGAAGATATATAATATAACTTTTCGTCCACAAAAATTTTTATTGGTAAAAAAAAACATCTATATTTGCAATTAATATAGAATTATGAAATTAACAAGAAATCAAAATCATTTAAAATATTATTATTATGAAAAAATTTTTATCAACATCATTCATTGCAGCAATCCTATTGTCATCTATTAGTTGCGGTGGCGGACTGCCCAACATTCTCACCGGTACAGACGGAAATGGAACTGGCACCAATAATGGCGCAGTTGACATCATCACAGGAGTACTCGGAGCCTTGACCAACCAGACATCCGCTTCGTCCATAGTCGGTACATGGACCTACACTGAGCCAGCAGTTCAATTCGAGAGCGACAACCTGCTTTCTCAAATAGGGAGCAGTGCCCTCAACAAAAAAGCAGAATCGACCATCACCAAATACTACGAGAAAATCGGAGTAAAAAAAGGTTCTTTCAGCATCACTTTCAATCAAGACAAAACCTGCTCATACGTATTGAAAGGCAAGACCTTCAACGGCACTTACGAATTCGATTCCAACACCAACAAAATTTCCATCAAAAGCGAGGGATTCCTGTCTTTACCTTCCGCCTTTGCCAAGGTTTCAGGAAACAGCTTGGAACTTACGTTTGACACAACCGCCCTGCTGAACATGGCACAGTCCACAGCTTCCGCATCGGGCAACAGCACACTTGGAGCCCTGTCTTCTCTCTCAACAACATTTAAGGGCATGAAGACTGGTTTTCACTTTACAAAGTAGTACTATACCAGCTTATATTTATATTTATATTTTTACAACTTAAAAAAAGAGAAACTATGAAGAGTTACATTAAATTGACAGTCATGGCATTCTTGATGGCCATGTTGGGCACACTGAGCATGAATGCCCAGAGAGTATCACTTACCGGCAACAACACCAATTTGCGTTATGGTCCATCAAGGAATGCTGGTATTTACAGCGATTACTATGGGAACCACATTCATTATCCACGTGGCACATCTTTCAAATATGCCGGTGAATCCCGCAATGGATTCTACAGTATATTTGTTGATGGTCAAAAATTATGGGTTTCAGCACAATTTGCCAATTTTAACGGAGCTCGACCTCAAAAGGCCGCCCCAATAAGAGGTAAAAGCCTGGTTATCAACGGAACCGACGTGAATTTCAGATTGGCTCCAAGCATAAATGCGGGCATATTATCCAACTCTTATGGCTATCACATCCATGTGCCGAAATACACCCGCCTTCCATATTTAGGCGCATCTGGTAATTTTTTCAAAACCAAATACAATGGAAGAATTGTATATGTGTCCATGCAATTCTCCTATGTTGAATGATTTCCAAAAGACTATCCGCAATGGCAAAGACACTTTTTTCATGTGCGATGACACTATGTGCCAGTACATTATTGTTGAACGCGCAAGACATTCAAGTTACCCAACTAAAACCCGACACAGCCCCGAAAGAGTCAGCAATCACTTTTGGTTCCCCAGATGTGGCAGTTCCAGAGACTCCTTCCGCATCATCCACAGTTCCAGTTGATCCTCCCGTTTATGGAATGAAATGGGTATGCACAAAAGCTTTTCCCAAAAAGAAATTCCATGTTTATGATTGCAATGACGAGGGCGTGATATATCAGAATGAAGCAAATGCAAACAACTGCTTCTTTGTGATTTCAAAAAAAGAATTCCGCATCTATGTCTATGAAAAGGTAAATGGCAGCACCAACTTGATAGCTCATTTCCCTGTATGCGTGGCTAAGAACACTGGTGACAAGCAAAGATCTGGCGACGGGACGACACCAGTATGCGCGAAAGACAGAAAGGGTGATTACATCCCGTTCACAATCAGCCAAATAGCTCAAGCAAGCACATGGCGTCACGATTTCAAAGATGGAAGGGGGAACATATTGGCCTATGGCGACTGGTTCATGCGCTTGAAACTGAACAGCCATCCAAGAGTTGCCTCAAACACCAGTATTGGCATTCATGGCAGCAGCGGCAATGCTCTTTCAGTTCCAGGCAGAGACAGTGAAGGTTGTATAAGACTTAGAAATGCCGACCTCAACAAACTGAGAAAATTCGCCCATGTAGGCACCAAAGTCATTATCAAGCCAGAAAATGCGGGCAAACTCCCTTATGAATTGGAAGCCCAGTCAAAATTAGGCTCGCGCTACCAACCAGCACACGAAGGTTACAAACTCCCCGACGATGCTATGTGGACACATTGAAAAAGTTCAATGCCACATTTAGTAACGATAAAAAAATAACTTGCCTCAGTTTTTTTCATCATTACTTAAAGCCAACAGCTGAAAGTATGTTTTGCTTTCAGCTGTTACTTTTTTTATTGGAGTCGATAAGAAAGAGAAAGTCTGAAATCAGAATAACGTGCTTTCACATTATTTTGATATTTATAGACAGAATTTCTAAAAACCCAATCCAACTCCGCAGTAAAGAAAAGATTTTCGCAAAGTTTCATATCGATTCGAGGGTTGAAGATGAGAAAAACAGCATAACTCTTTTCACCCGCCTTTCTACCAACAAAGGGATTAAAATCAACAGGTTTGCCCTGTGACTCCAGTATTCGCTTCTGGTCTTCTTCATAACCTTTCCACGTGAAAAGATAGTGCATGGATGCATCAAGCCTGATTTTCAGCCTGTCAGACAAAACATTCAGTTCATTCCATGTCTTGAGATTAAAGCCGCTTCCCATATTATAGCCTCTGTAATAGTAATCAGAGGTGTACCCTCCCATCATAACTAGATTAGTTGTTACTGTATGACTAAAATGTGGAGCTTCCAACGAAAAAGCTGGTCCTAATGCAGCGGCATCAGACAGATTGAGCAAATGCCGCTTATCACCTTTAAAGCGGTTGCTTTTATCACTACTATAAAAAGAGAAATCCTGATTTATGGATAAAGTAGAGGCATAATTGTCTGTATCTCTCAAATTCCATCCAAAAAGGCGTCCATTGATCAGACATTTAGAAAGCAAGGGGACTTCCCCACTGGGAATGTTGAATACAAATTGAGCCCGGAAAAAATCATACGGTTTGTTATGGACAGTTCCACACAAATCACCATATTTGGCATCTAGAGCCACAAATGCATTAAGGTGTGATTGACCAACCCGTGAATCATACCATCGGCCTCCAACAGACAGGAAACAATCAAAAGGAATCTCACTCTTATCATGATAAAGAAAAACGGAATCATCAACTTTCCACATATCTCCTTTTGACAATCTAACCAAACCTCCGGCTGGATTCACAGCAGTAAACAACAATTCTCTCATTACCCGATTGAAGCCGCGACGTTTGTTGTTAAGAATCAGATTTGAAATTCGATGAGTTACCTCACCAACAGCCATACCACCAAAAGTCGTTGAAAAAACATCATTGGGCGAAGGATAGTCTGACTCTGCAATCATTTCCCATTCCATACTCCCTAAGAAAGTAAGTAATGATGACTCCAGGAAATTACATCCATAACCTTTAGCTGCATTATAATACAAAGCCCCATGATAAGGGTGAGCGAAAAAATTTGTGTAAAATCCATCTGTATCCCACACAAATCCTTTCTCCCAATTGTCCTTAATAGTTGACCAACCTTTTGAACTATAATCCCTTTTGAGAATCCATTTATCCACAGCCCATACAGACGTATTTATCAAAACACCCGCCCCAGCTGCCATCCAAATATTCTTCTTAGGACCGGGTACGAATTTTAAGGAATCATCGTTCATGTAAACTTTCAGATCCGTCAAGGAACTCAGTTGAGAGAATTGGGTGTCGTAATGTTCTGCAATGTCAGAATTAATACATATTCCAGTTTTTACACCAATTTCAGAATTCTCGTTCACCAAATGATCTCCATCATACAGACCTGCTGTGTCAACTAATTCCCCTTGAACCATTGAAAGGCATAGAGAATCAATAGAATCGGTCTGAACATAGCAGGTGTCCCTTTTTTCTGTAGAGGAAGAGGCATAACTTGAGTCAATGGGGAAAAAAATCAAAATGCAGAGTCCCCTTAGGAAGATCAAACACTTAAGATTAGATAGTCTTAAAAAGAACATAAGGAAATGATAAATCTTAAACAGCAAAGATTAAATGTTATCTCACAAAACTGGTTCTCACAGGTCTTTCCAACTCAGGGTGCTCGTCGTCATTTAATTTGTTAATCATCCATGCAATGTTCTTTGCCAATGTCCTCATGGTTTGAAGTCCCTCTTCGTCTTGAGCCACTTGACCTGGAGTATGCCCATAAATGATATTGATATACTGTGATGATGCGATAGGCATATTTGTCATTGAGAAATAATTATTCATTCTTTCCAATGCAGCACTTGCGCCACCCCTTCTACAAACGGCAATTGCGGCAGCAGGCTTAAATTGCATAAACCGTTTTAAAGAATAGCAAACCCTGTCCATCAATGCACAGAGGGTGCCATTGGGTCCACCAAAATAGACTGGCGATGCAAGCACAAGCGCATCAAAACCCTCTTTCATCAAATCGAACAGTTCATCATAAACATTGTCATGGAATGTGCAACGTCCCATTCTCTCGCACCATCCACACGCAATACATCCTTGCATAGCTTGCTTACCAATACCCACAATCTTAACTTCTATGCCTAAATCATTGAAGACACTAGACATTTCTTTCAATGCAGCCATTGTATTCCCATTAGTCCTTGGACTGCCGTTAATCAGAATGATTCGCTTTCTCATGCTACATAAAATGCAATAATTGTTGTATGTAAACTTTATATAGATTTCAAATTTACAAAAAATAATTGGAAAAGTAAGAAGAGATTGCACAATTATATCGTAGAAAAGATAAAAGTAGGAGAAAAAAATGAATTTTGGAGAGTGGCCGCCATCGAAATATAAAAATATTTTGTGAGTAGTTAATTTTTTCGTAAATTCGCACAAAATTAAGATATTGAGTATGAACAACGACAGCCTAAACAATAGCTCAATGTTGCCAATAGGAAGCACATTAAACGGGAAATATACAATCACCAAACATCTTTCATCCAGGCCATTCGGGAACATATATGTGGCCAACGACCTTAAGTTTCGCGAGAATGTTCTTATAAAGGAATTATTTATCCAAGACATTTCTAGGAGAAACTCTGATGGATTGTCGGTAGATGTAAAAAAAGGATTTGTTGAAATCTATGAAGAATATATAGATAAATTCAATGAAGAAGCCCGTATGCTCCGCCAATTCCACAACGATCACATCATCAACGTCAGAGATTTGTTTAATGAAAACAACACCTCCTATTATGTGATGGATTATGTTGAAGGAGAGTTATTGGCAGACAAAATGGTGCGTCTGAACAAAACCCTCAGTGAATCTGAAACCCTGAGTTACTTGAATCAACTCCTTGAAGGTCTCAGCGCCATGCATAGCCAAGGTTTCTGGCATCTTGACATCACCCCATCAAGCATCATGGTCAATAATGAGGGCGTCGTTAAATTTCTTGAATACGGTCATTGCAAATTGGTGAACAATGAGTCCACCATTATTGCAGATCAGAATCACGACCCAATGGAACTTCAGTCGAATGACGAAGCCAACATAGGTCCATGGACTGATTTTTACGCCCTTGGTGCCACATTGTATAATCTGCTCACAGGCAAACGACCACCAGCCGCCTCCGAAGTCAATGAGGCCACTAAAAGCCTGTACCACTTCCCCACCTCTGTAAGCAAGAAAATGCAGAGGCTGATTCTATGGATGATGTCCCCCAACATATTCCGTCGTCCTCAAGACATCAATGAGGTCAATGAATTCCTCTATGGCATCAACATGACAGGCAAAGAAGACAAGACATTCCAGAAGAACCTGAATAATGTGTCGGGGAAATCCGCTTCTTCAGTTGTCCACAACATACAAAACGACACGGAAGACGATGATGATGAAGACGATGATGACGAAGACGGATTGGGAAATAAAGCCTTGAAAGCCATGCAAATATTCCTTTTCCTCGCAGCAGTTGGGGTTTTAGGTTATTTTGCCTACAGGATGTTTGCTGGTGGAGAGAGACAGAAATCAAAGGATGACACCACAGACCTTCAAATCGTGAAGGAAAAACCAAAGGAAGAAAGTGTGCTAATTGATTCCCTGCGTACTTCCGCAGACATCTTCGCTCTAACAGAAGAAGAGAAAAAAGCAGAAGAGGCTAAAAAAGCAGAAGAAGCAAAAAAGGCCGAAGAAGCAAAGAAAGCAGAAGAAGAGAAAAACAAGCAAGCTGAGAATGAATCAGCAAATGCTGCGGATTCAGACAATAATCATTCCAAAGACAATGAGAATGTGAAAACAGATTCAGAGACTTCACAAGATTCTGACAACAAAGCAACAAAAGACAAAGAATCTCAATCCGCCAACACCTCAAGCGCATCAAACACAGAAAAGGAGAAAAAAGAAAGTACTCCTGATAAGGACGGCTCCAATGCGAAGGATAATAATAAATCCGGTTCTGAGCAGTCGTCCCCATCCTCAAACAATAAGGACAACAATTCGCAGCAGCCCGGGTCAGATAATTCCAAAAAGCTCCACAATATGATTGTGGGCAGTTTTGGAAATCAAGACAATGCCAATGCACGAGCTGCCGAATTGAAAGCAGAAGGCTACAACGCTGTAGTAAGGAGTTCGGGTTCCAACTATAGGGTTGTTGTTGTGAATGCAAACGATGCTTCCAGAGACAGACTTAAATCAAAATATAGTGACGCCTGGGAGGAACAATAGCCACTACTTTTCCTCACCTAAAAATCACTCAAATTGCATAAGAACCAAAGGAAACCAACCATTTTAATGGGATTCATCATCATTTTCTTATTGATTGTCATCATCAGCCACACGTACGTTTTTTGGCACATGTGGCAAGTTATTCCTTTGTCATCAGTTTGGAAAAGTGTGATTATCTCATGCTGCGCCTTGGCATTCAGCTGCCTTTTCCTATATCTCAGTCCCGCTCAAGACAAGATGCCAATGACATTGGCAAGAATAGTGTATGAATTAGGCACATCTTGGCTTATTGTACTCTTATACCTAATTATCATATTCTTAGTATTGGATATATGCCGTCTATTCCATGCCATTCCCAAGTCTCTACTCCACAACAGCCTGCCAACCTGTTTGGGCATAGTACTGGTAATCGGTTTAGTCCTATTTTGCGGTAACATTCATTACCATCACAAACTCAGACACGAAGTTAACATCAAAAGTCAGAAAGTGAAAGGAAGGCATAAGTTGCTATTTATCAGCGACCTTCATCTTGGCTATCATAATCCTCGTTCTGAGTTTTCCAGATGGGTAGATTTGGTAAATGCCGAAAAGGCAGAATTGATTTTGATTGGAGGTGACATCATTGACGGCAATATACGCCCGCTTGATGAAGAACAAACATGGGAAGAATTCCAAAAAATTGAATCCCCCATGTTCGCATGCTTGGGCAATCACGAATATCTTGCCGGCAAACAGAAATCAGAAGAGTTCTATAAACAATCCGGCATCACCTTATTGAAAGACGAAGTCAGCAATTATGGAGATTATAGTATTATAGGTCGAGATGACAGGACTAACAAAAATCGATCGGACCTTCAATCATTAGTAAAAAAAGCCAACAAAAAGAAATTCAATATCCTCATAGACCATCAACCATACCATTTGGAAGAAGCCGAGAATTCAGGCATAGACCTCCAGCTCAGCGGTCACACCCATCATGGACAAGTATGGCCTTTAAACTGGATAACGGACTGTTTGTATGAATGTGCATACGGATATCACCAAAGAGGCAACACACATTATTATGTAAGTTCGGGTATTGGTATCTGGGGCGGTAAATTCAGAATAGGCACATGTTCTGAATACGTTGTAATAAATATCAATTGATATTAGCTGTGTTTTACTATCTGTTTAAGATAGCAAAGATTGAATCAGCCGCTTCAAATCCGTATAGATAAACAGTTGAGCGCTCAAAACTTGCATAATCCACAAAAAATCAGTAAATTTGCATAAAAAATGGGACGGTTGCTTGCCATAGACTATGGAAAGAAACGCACAGGAATAGCAGTAAGCGATCCTATGCACATCATTGCCAATGGTTTGGCCACCATTGACACCGCCAATATTTTTGAATTTCTCAAGACCTATATCGAGAATAATGATGTTGAACGCATCATTGTGGGTTATCCCCTTCAGTCCAACGGAGAGGCATCTGAAAACATGCGGCGCGTAGTTCCATTTGTAAACAGGTTGAAGAAGTTGTACACAGCTATTCCTGTTGATTATTATGATGAACGATTCACATCCGTCATGGCTCACCAAGTGATATTGGAAAGCGGTGTCAAAAAGAAAGCACGACGTGACAACAAAGGATTGGTTGACAAGATCAGCGCCACCATTATCCTTGAGGACTATATGGAATCGCAACGAATGAAAGAGGATTTTTCAAACTAAAAAACTAAACAGAAAACTATACAAATAAAACGATGATACTTCCAATGTATATTTTTGGGCAGCCTGTTCTTCGCAAGCATGCAGAAGACATAGCCCCCGACTACCCCGACCTCAAAGAACTCATATCCAACATGTTCGAAACATTAAAGAACGCTGAGGGCGTTGGTCTTGCAGCTCCTCAAGTGGGATTACCGATACGAGTTGTAGTGATAGACCTTGACTGCATCAGTGACGATGAACCTCAATACAAAGGTTTTTTACGGACATACATCAACGGTCACATTCTTGAAGAAAGCGAAGAACAAGCCACGATGGAAGAAGGCTGCCTTTCCATCCCTGGCATTCATGAAAATGTGAAACGCCCAGCAAAAGTGAGGATTGAATATCTTGACGAGAATCTAACCCCTCATGACGAATGGGTTGAGGGATTTGTGGCTCGTGTCATCCAACATGAGTTCGACCATTTGGAAGGAAAAATGTTTGTGGACCATGTTTCTCCCCTTCGAAAGCAATTGATAAAAAAAAGGCTTGTTGGGATGGCAAAGGGCAAATTCAGCTGTCACTACAAGGCTAAAGCCAATCACTAATATTATAATGCCGACAGGAAACCTCCACACTAGCTGAGTAGCACTAATCCACAATGAGCATACGCTTCCTCATATTGTTCTTTTTATCTATAACACCAAATTTATCGTATGGACAGTACGATATAGATAAGACCATGGAGGAAGGAATGACTGCTTTAGGTTTTCATGACTACAAAACTTCCATCACATTTTTCAACCGTGTCATAGAATCTCGCCCTACCAGCCACAAAGCCTTCTTTTACAGAGCTCAGGCAAAGTATCATCTCTATGACTATGCTGGCTGTGAGACTGATTTAAGCAATGCCTTGAATCTGAATCCTTATTACTACGACGCCTATGAGCTGAGGGGAGTTTGCCGCTTTAATCAAAAAAAGTATGAAAAGGCAAGCGTAGATCTTTCCATAGCCAAGGACTACAACCACGATAACTTGGAGATTTGGCAGAAGCTGGTTGAAGCAGAATTGAAGTCTGGCCATTACTTAACAGCAGACAGCCTAAGCATCACACTCATCCAATTATGGCCAGACAAGTCATACAACCACATTCTTCATGGGCTTGCCCTATATGGTTTAGGTGATATTACCAGCTCAGAAATTCAGATAGACAAGTCGCTGGAATTAGACCCTTATAATTTAGAAGCACTCACAATAAAATCTGATTTTTTATTTAAACGAGAGGAATGGAACTCTGCCTCCCTCATGCTCACCCGCGCTTTGCTCATTCATCCTAAAAGTTCATCCAACCTGATAAAACGCAGCTTGTGTAAGCTAAAGTCAGGAAAGGTGAACGAAGCCATTTCTGACATTCACTCAGCAATCGACATAGCGCCCCACTCTCCGTTGTGCCAACTATTCAAGAGCATGGACACATCATCTGGTTTAGAAATCGACAATGCATTCAATGAAATTGTATCCTCACCAGATTTCATTCTTGGAGAAAGAGAGATGCTTTCAGATTATTCCAGCAGAAATATAGATGTTACAAGCATCTATGATATCCTACCTCAAAGGAACCTATCCGATTTTCAAAATGAAGCCTACAAGCCAAGCTTTCACTTCAATAAGGGGAATGAACTTCTAAACGAAAAAGACTATGCAAACGCCATAGCGGAATATGACAATTCTATAATTCAGAACACCAACATTCCAGAGTGCTATTACAATAGAAGTGTGGCCTATGCCAAGCTACTCTCGTTTTCCAATGCAATCAAGGATCTTGATGAAGCCATCCGCCTCCGCCCTTCCTTTGCCGAGGCCTACTACAATCGCGGAATCATCAAATTGAAAATCGGCCTACATGACGACGCCCTACTCGATTTCAGCAAAGCCGGAGAATATGGAATGGAATTTGCATACGAAATCATAAAAAGGTTAAGGGCGGTTCTATAAATTACGTTTTTACATACAAATCGCTTGGGATGGTTTGAAATTCGGTTGCTTTTTGTTTGATGCGGCGTCTTTTTGCCATTGTTTGCAGTTACATAGCTCGCTATGCGCCTTTAAACACTGACAAAAATCCATCCACATCAATTCAAAAATCAATCCGACCTATTTTTTAGAACTACCCCCAAAAAATAAACGACTATTTATTTTGTTTTACAATTGGCTTTTAGTAACTTTGCATGAAATTTCAAAAAAAAAGAATAATGATAAAAATAACTTTTCCCGACCAGTCAGTTCGTGAGTATGAGGCCGGAATAACAGGTCTGCAGATAGCAGAAAGTATCAGTCCCCGATTAGCCCAAGACGTCATTGCATGTGGTGTTAACGGTCAGACAACAGAATTGAACCGTCCAATTAACGAAGATGCGGAATTCGTACTTTATAAATGGGATGATGAGGAAGGCAAACATGCCTTCTGGCACACTTCAGCCCACTTGATGGCAGAAGCTATACAAGAGCTCTATCCTGGTACCCAATTTGGAATAGGTCCTGCTATAGAAAACGGCTTTTACTATGACATTATGCCACCAGAAGGAGTAAAAATTTCGGATGTGGATTTCCCTGTCATCGAAAAGAAAATGCAGGAACTAGTTCAGCGCAAGGAAATGCTTGTGAAATCCAACATTTCCAAGTCAGACGCTCTTAAATTCTTCGGTGACAAAGGTCAGACCTACAAGAACGAGCTGATAGCCGAACTTGAAGACGGTCAGATTACCACCTATACCCAAGGCAATTTCACCGACCTCTGCAAAGGTCCTCACTTGATGAGCACAGCACCAATCAAAGCCATCAAGATTCTTTCCGTTGCCGCCGCTTATTGGAGAGGTGATGAAAAACGTCCAATGATGACAAGAATGTACGGAATCACATTCCCTAAGAAAAAATTATTGGATGAATACCTTCAGAAGTTAGAAGAAGCCAAGAAACGCGACCACCGCAAAATCGGCAAAGAGATGGACCTCTTCTTTTTCTCCGAACGAGTTGGAAAGGGACTTCCGATGTGGCTTCCAAAGGGCACACAACTTCGCCTCCGTCTTCAGGACTTCTTAAGAAAAATCCAAAAGAAATATGGCTATCAAGAAGTAATCACACCACATATTGGTGGAAAAAGCCTATATGTGACTTCAGGCCACTATGCTCACTATGGCAAAGACTCATTCCAGCCAATCCACACTCCAGAAGAAGATGAGGAATACATGCTCAAACCAATGAACTGCCCTCACCACTGTGAAATCTATGCGCTTCACCCACGTTCCTACAAAGAACTTCCATTACGCATAGCCGAGTTCGGAACAGTATATCGCTATGAGCAGAGCGGTGAGCTCCATGGACTTACCCGAGTTCGTTCCTTCACTCAGGACGACGCACACATCTTCTGCCGACCAGATCAAGTCAAAGGCGAATTCCTCCGTGTGATGGATATCATAAGCATTATCTTTAAAGCTTTGGATTTCAAAGAATTTGAAGCCCAGATATCTCTTCGCGATCCAAGTAATAAAGAAAAGTACATCGGTAGTGATGAAGTGTGGGAAGAAGCTGAAAGAGCCATTATTGAGGCATGTGAAGAAAAAGGGTTGAATGCCCGCAAAGAGCTTGGCGAGGCCGCCTTCTATGGTCCAAAGCTTGATTTCATGATTAAAGACGCCATAGGCCGTCGTTGGCAGTTGGGAACTATCCAGGTTGACTACAATTTGCCTGAACGTTTCAAGCTTGAATATACAGGTTCAGACAACGACAAGCATCGCCCTGTGATGATTCACCGTGCCCCATTCGGCTCGATGGAACGTTTTGTTGCAGTTCTAATAGAGCACACGGCAGGTCACTTCCCTCTCTGGCTCACTCCAGACCAAGTAATTGTGCTTCCAATTTCTGAGAAGTTCAATGACTATGCGCAGAAAGTCAATGCATATTTGAATGCTAATGATGTACGTTCAACCGTTGACGAGAGAAATGAGAAAATCGGCAGAAAGATCCGCGACAATGAAATGAAACGCATCCCTTATATGCTTGTCGTTGGTGAAAAAGAGCAGGCGGAAGGCACTGTTTCTGTCCGCAAACAGGGTCAAGGCGACCAAGGAAGCATGAAATTTGAAGATTTTGCAAAGAAAATCAACGAAGAAGTTCGTCAGATGACAGAAAATTTGTAACTTTGCAGTTGGTTTGCAAAAATCAGTTTACTGAACAGGATGAAAATCAGCAAAAAATCATCATAAACCGAAAAGCCCAAAAATCAGTTAATGAAATTTGACAAGAAAAAGCAACCCCAGTACAGGGTTAATGAACAAATTCATGTGAAAGAAGTAAGAATTGTCGGAGAAGGTGTTGAGTCTGTAGTCATGCCAACTCGCGACGCACTTCGTATGGCAGAAGAAAACGGTGTGGATTTGGTGGAGATATCCCCAAACGCAGTCCCTCCAGTCTGCCGACTGATTGAATACTCCAAGTTCCTTTATCAACAAAAGAAAAAGGCAAAGGAGATGAAGGCAAAGCAGGTGAAAGTGGAATTGAAAGAAATCCGTTTCGGTCCACAAACAGCTGAGGCAGATTACAATTTCAAGCTGAAACATGCGATTGAATTCCTGAAAGATGGAAATAAGGTAAAAGCCTATGTTTTCTTCAAAGGTCGTTCTATTGTATTCAAGGAACAAGGAGAAGTATTGCTGCTCCGTTTCGCCAACGATTTGGAAGAAATTGCCAAAGTGGAGAACATGCCTGTGTTGGAGGGTAAACGCATGAGCATCATGTTGTCTCCAAAGAAACCTGGTCAGCCAAAGAAAAGTCAGCAGAAGGCTGATGCAGAAAGAAAACTGATTTCGGAAAAAAACAAATCTGCGACACCGGCAGTTGAGGAAACAGCAACCGCAGAAATCGAAGAGACATCATCAGAAGAATAAAGACTATAGCATGTGCGTAACGTCCTGGTATATACGTTGCCACAGTAATTACTAATTTAAACATCAAAAAAATGCCAAAAGTTAAAACCAATTCAGCTGCCAAAAAGCGTTTCAAGCTTACAGGCACCGGAAAGATCAAGCGTCAGCACGCTTATCACAGTCACATTCTGACTAAAAAGACAAAGAAGCAGAAGAGAAACCTTGACCACAGCGCCATCGTTGTGAAAGCCAACCGCAAACAAGTGCTCGACCTTCTCGTGCTCCGTTAAAGATTATCTTTCCAATCAACCAAAAGTTTAACCGGATGTTCAGCATAAAGTTCACGATGAAAATGCCGTGGCGCTGACATTCAAAAAAAAATCAAATTATGCCAAGATCAGTAAATCACGTAGCATCACGTGCAAGAAGAAAAAAGATTTTGAAGCGCGTCAAGGGTCAATTTGGTGCCCGTAAGAACGTGTGGACCGTAGCCAAAAATGCTTACGAAAAAGGTTTAACCTACGCTTTTGCCGACCGTCGTCGCAAAAAACGCGAATTCCGCGCACTGTGGATTCAGCGTATCAACGCAGCAGCTCGCCTGGAAGGCATGTCTTACAGCCAGTTGATGGGAGCTCTTCATAAAGCTGGCATTGAAATCAACCGTAAGACTCTTGCCAATTTGGCCATGAACAATCAGGAAGCATTCAAGGCAATTGTTGACAAAGTAAAATAATAGAAAATTCTATTATAATAAAAAAGGCAAGACTTTATGTCTTGCCTTTTTTATTGGATTTCTTTCATATATTGAGGATAGTTGAAACTCATGGAATGATCAATGGTATCCTTTCTGGAATTACACTGATTTTGATTGGCATCAGCATCTTTTGCTGGATGATTCTTCCATCTAAGCTGACTTTAGCCTTTCCAATATCATTAAAAGCAATATCCCAAATTCTATAAGGATGTACATTTTTGTAATTCAGGAATTTTCCTTTCCCCAAAAGCCAAAAACCCTCGAACAATTGCCACCACTCCGGTCTGGTCACCACAGACATATCCAGCATTCCATTATAAGGAACAGCGTTTGGCGTTTGTCCAAATCCTGTCGTATTTCCCACACAAACAGACATTACAGTCTCATGCAGATTCTCAGAATCAGTTTTAAAAGTGAAGTTGAAAGATTTTCTTTGGAAAATCTGACTTATCATCGTAATAATATTTGATATGCGCTGTGAGCCAGTGATTATTTTAGTACTGTTCGACAACTCTATCAACTTTGCACCCAACCCTACATTAATACAATTCAAAAAGAATCTACGGACTTGTCCATTTGAAGTGTTATAATCACACACACCCAAATCAATCTTCCTAGTTTTTCTTTTAATGATGGCATCCACAGCTTTCTTATAATCAGCAGGCTGAATTCCCCAGAACTTGGCAAAGTCATTGGATGAACCAGATGGTATAATACCAAAAGCAAAGTCCTTGTGTATGAAATCAGCACTCATGATACCATTGATGGAATCATTAAGTGATCCGTCGCCTCCAACCACCACAACAGTTTTATAAGCATTATTACAAAGCATTCTGGAGAGACGCTCTACAGACTCATTTCCATCCGACCTCAACAAATCATACGAAACCCCATTCGCCTCAAGGTATTGACGTATCTTCTTAAGGCGTTTCTTGGATTTAAGGCCAGTTTTCAGACTGCACACAATGCCAATTCTATCTTGTGATGAAGCCAAATCAGGAAAATTAATAATACAACAATAGATTACAATTCAAATCGGCCTATTAAATAGACAATTCATCAAGAACTTTTATCAAATTGAGGTTCAATGGTTTATCAGAACGAATTGCGTCGGTAAATGGGATATAGATGATTTTATCATTCTTAATACCAATCATCACATTCCTCTGCCCATCAAGAATGGCATCAATAGCACCCGCTCCCATTCTTGAAGCAATAATCCTGTCGCGAGCCGTAGGTGATCCACCTCGTTGCAAATGTCCTAAAATGGACACTCTCACATCGTATTGAGGATATTCCTTCTTCACCCTTTCTGCATAGAACATGGCACCGCACTTAGGACTTTCGCTCACAATTACAATACTTGAATTTTTGCTTTTCCGAATACCTCGACCTATAAAATGTTCCAGCTGGTCTGCATCAGTATTGTCTTCAGGAATTATGGCAGCTTCCGCCCCACTTGCAATGGCACTGTTCTGGGCTAAAAATCCGGCATCCCTTCCCATCACTTCCACAAAGAAGATACGTTCATGAGAGTTGGCTGTATCCCTGATCTTGTCAACACACTCCACTATAGTGTTCATAGTGGTGTCATATCCGATTGTGAGGTCTGTGCCATAGAGATCATTGTCGATTGTACCTGGCAGACCGATACAAGGTACGTCATACTCCTGAGCAAAAATTTTAGCGCCGGTTATAGAGCCATTACCACCTATAACAACCAAAGCGTCAATGCCCTCATCTGTCAATGTCTTATAGGCTTTCTCACGTCCTTCTGGCGTAGTGAATTCTTTAGAGCGTGCACTCTTTAAAATCGTACCACCTCTAGATATGATATTGCTGACACTTTCTGTGGTGAATTCTTTGATCTCATCGTTGATAAGACCATCATATCCACGATAGATTCCTTTCACTCTGAATCCTTTGCAGATAGCAGTACGCGTGATAGCCCTGATAGCTGCATTCATTCCAGGAGAGTCACCTCCCGAAGTCAATATACCAATACACTTAATTTTTGTCATATATTCAATATATTTTAATTATCCATTAATAAGCCAGAAAACCAACATTCCAGCTCCCCACGCAACCAGCACACGCCAGAAAACATGCCGAATATACCATGAAAGCCTCACATTCTGAATATCAATCACCGCATGTCCTGCCAAAGTTCCCACATAGAGCAAACATCCTCCAATAGCACTACAATAAGACAACATCATCCAATAGTCACCATTAAGCATGAAAGAAGGATCGGAACCGGTTGTATCACATTGAAAAAGATTCATTCCAGACATCACAAAAGGAACATTATCGATTATAGACGACATGAAACCGGTAATGACTCCGTATGCATAAACATTATGGAATGAATCATTTAGCCAGTCTTTTGCAAAATCTAGAGCTCCACATTCAGTCAAAGCAGCAACACCCAGAGTCACACCAAGATAATACAAAATAATCTGAATACTGATGAATTCTGTGTTTTTGAGATGGTTTCTCCTCACAAACAAAAGATTACCATTGATACGATAGGTGAAAACTGATTCCAAAATCCAAATGAGTGCAAGCACACACAACGCTCCGATGAAAGGAGGAAATCCAGTGACGCTATGAAATGTGGGTATTGACCACAATCCCACGATTCCCACGACAAGCATCGTGATGGTTTGCCATGGTGAAAGCGTGGAATCATCTCCTCTGAACATATTGATGGTTGTCGATGTCTCAACATTCCCCTTGAGCAAAGTGGACAGGAGCAGATTGAACACACACAATGTGGTGAAAGCAGGAAGGAAAATGCTGGCGGCAAATGCAGAAGGAGTAACGACTCCCCTCACCCACAGCATCAGCGATGTCATATCCCCAATGACAGTGAAAGCACCTCCCAAGTTCGCCGCCACCAAAATGGTACAGGCATAGATGACTTTCTGATGATGGTTGGTGACGATCTTACACATGATCGTCATCATAAGGACCACAGTTGTCAGGTTATCCACATTGGCCGAAACAATAAAAGTAAGCATTGACAGTGCCCATAAAAACCGCTTTCCGCTACGCATTCTCAGCCATTTGTTGAGAGGGTCAAACACTCCATTGTTATTCATGACCTCCACAATGGTGTTGGTGGCTATGAGAAAAAGAATAACCTGGCAAGCCTCTGCTATATATTTCATGATGATATTGTCAGCCACAAACTTATGGATAGGCATATCATCCAAAAACTCAGGGTGCATCAGATGCAGAAAAGACGACCCCTCAAGCATGTAAACAAGCCAAACGATAACACCAGTGAACATGGCTACAGCACCTCTGTTGATATGATTGATTTTATCAATACTCATCAACAGATAGCCACCTAAAAGGATTGCAACAATAATAAGTGTTATGACTAACATATAAACCCCAAATGATTAAAGCTGTCTGCAAAGATAGGAAAAAATATGATAAATAAAAAATGTGTCAAACAAAGAAAAAGAGTAAAATATTATAATAATCATTGATTTCGGAATTTCTCCCAGTCTTTCCTGATATAGTTGACATAATTGTAAGTTTCCCCACCTCTGAAATAGCCATATTTCACAACAGGATCATTATAGTAATCAGGATTAGACATATAGAGCACAAATTCATCAACATTGCCCTTCCACACATTTTTATCCCTTCCGCGTTTCTCTGCAAGTCTTCTTGCATCATCCACATGCCCTGGACCGGCATTATATGCAGCAAGAGCGAAATTGATTCTTTCATCTGGATTTGGAACCACAGCATAATGTGCCATCAGATTAGCGAAATATCTTGCAGAGGCCTTCACACTCTGTTCTGGGTCAAATGCATTTGACACTCCGAATTGCCGGGCCGTTGATGGCATCAGCTGCATCAGCCCCATAGCACCCATCGGAGAAACCGCATTCGGATTGAACGATGATTCGTTATAAGCCACAGCGGCAAGCAGATGCCAATCCCACCCACATACAGATGAATATCTCATAAAAAGGGCATCGTAATAGGATATTTTACCCTTATGAGAATAATTATTAGAAGAATTGTCATAACCCCTTCCACCACGAGAAGCTCCTTCATGATATTGCCCATTCCCAGGATAATCTCCAAAACTAGGGATGTCTGGAAAATACTCATCACTGACGTATGCAGTGTATTTTCTACCATCTCTTCCCCCTTTGACTTTGGGCTGTGACATAGCCAGGAGTTTGTCGGCATGAACATCCAGCCATTTCTTCAATTCGCGTGCCAGATCAGGAGATGATTTTCTTACAGCCCATGCCACATCTCCTTCTGTTCTTATAGAAGGGTCACGTTCAACAACCGCTAAAGTGTCGAGAAATCCCTTTATCGTTTTATTTCCACAATATATCACCTCATCTTCAGCTGAATCAACAGGCAAATCATAGGCAATCAAATCCCCATCCCCTTCTTTCAGTTTTTCCAACATCTCTCTGACCGAGCGGCAGACGTCAACTCTAGACTTTACCCCGATGCTTTTGGCATATTCGTTTGCAATCTTATACTGATTTCCGAAATCCTCTCCCCTAAATTCAAAATATGAATCAGGACCATAGAGCGTCAATATAATCATCTCTCCTCCCGCCTGCAGGTCTGTCAAATCCAAATTAACTTCAGATGAGGAATCCTCATCTCCGAAGACCCCGCGCAGTGATGGTTTCACATCTTCACCGCATGCAACGGCAAAGAGGAATATATACAAAAGAATAATATTTTTAAACAGCCTCCACATCCGTACACTGAAAAAACTTTTACCAGAATTGAAAGAATGTTATTGAAACCTATATATTATATTTACAATGCAAAATTAGTGGATTTTCCATAGAAAAAGGAAAAAAACAAGAAATAATCTTTCAATTAACAAAAATTATATGTAAATTTGGCATTAGTATAAAGAAACAGAATTAAGTAACGATAAAACTATAATCATTTATAAAGTATTAACAGAACCACAATGAAAGAAACCATTTTAGTTACAGGTGGAACTGGTTTTATCGGTTCCCACACCACTGTTGAACTTCAGGAAGCAGGCTACAACGTAGTAATCGTTGATAATCTTTCCAATTCAAGTGCTTCCGTGATAGATGGAATTGAAAAAATCACAGGTGTCCGCCCAGCATTCGAGCAAGTAGATTGTTGTGATTATGCAGCCTTGGAAAATGTGTTCCAAAAATATCCTGGTATCAAGGGTATTATTCATTTCGCCGCCAGCAAAGCTGTAGGTGAATCAGTTGAAAAGCCTTTGCTTTATTACCGCAACAACATCAATTCGTTGATTAACCTTTTGGAGCTTATGCCAAAATACGATGTGAAAGGCATTATCTTCTCTTCCTCCTGCACTGTTTATGGCCAGCCAAGTGAGGAGAATCTCCCTGTGACAGAAAAAGCCCCAATTCAGAAGGCCTTGTCTCCATACGGAAACACCAAGCAGATCAACGAGGAAATCATCCAAGACTATATTCACAGTGGAGCTCCTATCAAGTCCATTATCCTTCGCTACTTCAACCCAATTGGTGCCCATCCAAGCGCACTTATCGGGGAGTTGCCTAATGGTGTCCCAATGAACCTGATTCCATTCGTCACTCAGACAGCAATTGGCATCCGGAAACAATTGAAGATTTTTGGCAATGACTATGGCACTCCTGATGGAACCTGTATCCGCGACTACATATATGTGGTTGACCTCGCCAAAGCTCATGTCAAGGCAATGGCACGTATTTTGGACACTGCTGACACTGACGCTGTTGAAGTCTTCAACATTGGTACCGGTCGTGGTCTGAGTACACTTGAGGTGGTTGAAGGATTTGAGAAAGCTACCGGTGTGAAACTGAACTGGGAATATGCACCACGTCGAGAAGGTGATATTGAAAAAGTGTGGGGTAACGTTGACAAAGCCAATAAGGTACTGGGTTGGAAAGCTGAAGCCGATATTGACGATGTGCTCCGCTCTGCATGGAAATGGCAAAAAAAATTGCGTGAGGACGGTATTCAGTAATCTTTCACTTGCACCAAAAAAAAGAGGATGTTGATGAACATCCTCTTTTTTATTGCCTTTATCTCAAAGTCAAAGATTGTCATAATATACGATCACCATTGTTGCAGATCCGCATTGATTTCGACCAAATCTTCAAGAGAATCAGGAAGCAATGGAAAAAAATCATACCCAGTGAGGCGTTCCACCTGTCGGATAGAGTTGTAGTATAGGTCAGATTTTTTCTCTCCCCCATTGTTCTTCACCACAAATCCAAAACCTTTTGGCTTTTTACCTAAATTCAGTATTACTTTGAAAAAGGATTTAGGCACAGCCACCTTGTTTTCTCCAATGGTCTCATATCCAGGTCTGAGGGGCAATGGTCCGCAAACGATGAATAAATCGCCATGTTTTTTTGCCCATTTTCTGCAATCCATCTCTATGCTGTTCCACAATCCAGAATTTAACCTGGCATCCTGGGGACAAATATTCGTCATCAAAAAAGTTTCATGGTTAGCCTCCGCATCCCATTTGTTGTCGCCAGATGGGCACATGTGGCCTCTCGACCATCCACTACCCTTATAATCCGCAGGAGTTGCACGTGGGATTCCCACCTGCATATCCTCTCGGAAACTATTACGTCTCGGCACATCTCCATCCACATGGTCAGGAGAAAGCCTCCATGCCACCCAATTTGGTATTCGCCAATTTTTATTATAAGAAACAATATAGGATTTACGAACGAGAATCTGCTCCGGCTGTTTCTTCAAAGGAGCAGCTGGAAGCAACCGCAGAAGCAGTGAATCTGGAAAACTACCCGAGAGAGATGTACTTGGCTCAAATGATTTTAATGGAAAGACATAAGATCTGGTTGCATGAATACCATTCCCATTAAAACACATCAATATAAATGTCAAAACCAAGAAACCAAGCCCCAGATATCTTCTCATCTCACTTCCTCCTTCTGAAATAACGATATAATTCTCCAATCAAAAGCACAGGCGAAGTGAAAAGGACAATCCATCCCCACTCAGCAGCAGAAAGGGGCAAGACATGAAACATCTCACCTCCCAGCTGCACAATGAGCACCTGTCCGACAAGCACGATGAAGAGTACAAATAAAAAGCCTTTGCATTTGTCAATGTGCCAAAATGCAGACCTTCCAGTCATGAAAGCCTTGGCATTGAACAAATTCCAAAACTGGAGCATCACAAAAATGGTGAAGAACAGTGACTGTTCCTTATAGCTGAGATGGTCAGCCTCCCCCAAATTTGCTGAGAATATTGTTTGGAAGAACTGAATGTCAGCATGGTGAAAAACATATAACAACGCAAGAAGAACCAGCGTCATCAAAACTCCTACGCCAACAATTCTTCTGAACATCGGTTTATTGACGATTGACTCGGTTATTGCCCTTGGCTTCTCACTCATCACTGCCTGGGATGGTGGCAGAGAAGCCAGCGCCAAAGCAGCGAATGTGTCCATAATCAGATTCACCCATAACATTTGAACGACAGTGAGGGGCGACTCAGTACCGGTAAAGGCACCAATTAGAACTACAGCGCAAGCAATGACATTGATTGTCATCTGGTACATGATAAAACGCTGTATGTTCTTATACAAGGACCTTCCCCATTTCACAGCATCCGCAATCGTATGGAACGAATTGTCGAGAATGGTCATGTCGCTTGCCTCCTTAGCAACCGCTGTTCCATCTCCCATAGACAATCCCACGTTAGCCACATTGAGTGCTGGCGCATCATTAGTTCCATCGCCAGTGACAGCCACAACCTGTCCCTGATTCTTAAGGAAACGCACCAATCGTTCTTTGTCTGCTGGACGCGCACGGGAGAGTATTTTCAGATCCCCTATCCTTTCAGCCAATTCTTCATCAGTAAGGCTCTGGAATTCATCACCTGTAATCATTGAAGCATCAGTGCAGTTATCAACAATCAGTCCCACCTGCCTTCCAATTTCCAAAGCAGTGAGTGCGTTGTCTCCAGTGACTATTTTAACATCTATACCTGCATTCAAACAAGTCCTGATGGCATCTGGCACATCAGGTCTTACTGGATCAGCAATAGCGAACACACCCGCAAACGCCAAATGGTCATATTGCTTCAAATTGAACCCCTGGAAATCCGTAAAGTCTTTTCCCGTGAATGCATAAGCCACAGCCAAGGTCCTCATTCCTTTAGACTGATAATCTTTCAAAGTGGCTTCATACTGCTTCCTAATGTCGGAACACATGTCACTAGCATTGAGAAGCAGTTCTGGCGCACCTTTTACAAGAAGAAGATTCTTGGACTCATCGTAATCAACGATAGAAGCCATATACTTATTAACCGTGGAGAAAGGCAATCGAGCCAGCAATTTTGATTGGCTACGCAACTCACGATAATCCACTTTCTTCTCAAACATCCACATCAGCAAAGCACCTTCAGTGGGGTTGCCAATCACTTTTGCATGTTCTGGGTCAGAAAGGTCCAGATCCGCCATTGAATTAACAGCCAGCAAAGTCCAGAGTAGCTTTTCATTGTCCTCTGTAATCGAGGCATCCACCACCCTCATACTATTCTGTGTGAGTGTGCCAGTCTTATCCGTACAAATGACTGACGTTGCGCCCATCGTCTCGCATGCATGCATAGTTCTTGGCAGCGTATTCTCCTTCATCAACTTACGCATACTGAATGCCAAACTGAGAGAAACGCTCATTGGCAACCCCTCTGGCACAGCCACCACGATAAGCGTAACAGCAATCATAACTGTCTGCAGAAGATATTTCAGGAAATGAACATAGTTTGTACTCTGTGGATCATAGTCCTGATGGAAAAAGACTATGACACGTCCAACAACAATAAGAGCCGCAATAACATAACTGGCAACAGTAATCCATTTTGAAAGCTGATTCAGTTTTATGCTCAATGGCGTAGGCTCGCCCTCTCTCACTTGAGCTGCCTCAAACACCTTGCCGGCTTCAGTAGAGTCACCGACACGAAACACCTCTGCCACCCCATATCCATCAATAACAATAGTACCTTTAAAAATTTCGTTAGAGGGATACGTGGCATTTGCATCGAAAAAGCGTTTGTCAACCGTCTTATTCGCCTGAGTCTCACCTGTGAGTGACGATTCGTTGACGATAAGGTTGTCGGCTTCCAGAAGCAGGCAGTCTGCCGGGACTTCATCTCCTGTGTCCAACATGACGATATCTCCAACAACAATGTCCTTACGTTTGACTTGAGTGACATTTCCGCCGCGTACTACCCTCACAAGCGTGTCATCGTTCACATCATTAAGACTTTGAAACGTTTTCTCATTCTTTTTCTCCAAGAAGAAAGCCACTCCAGTGGCAAAAAGGAGGGCGAGAACAATCCCTATGGTGTCGTAGAAAGCAGAAAAGGGCTCATCATCCCACACGTGCTCATAGATAGATATTCCCATGGAAAGAATGAATGCCGTAATCAAGATTTTAAACAACGGGTCTTCATATCCCCCGAAAAAGCCAATCAGAAGAATAACTACCGTTGACAAAGTGAACATGGTGGGAATAGTCCAAGATCTTATCACCACATCATTATCGCCAACATAAGTGACAATCAAAAAGAATGCAATAAGAGACAAGATGGAAAGAGAGAACATCGTCAAAGACATGGAATGTCCACAGAGCTTTCGCAATCTCTCAACCCACGTTTCCTTGACAGGTGGAGTCAATACATTTGCACCGTGTTTTTCACGGCTCTCAATAACTTGTCTTTCCGATAATCCTGAATATTTCATAATTTCAAATCATCATAATAATAGAAGTCCTATACCACATCCATCATCCACATTGAATAGTGAGGACATTAAATTCGGCCCAAGCCCCAAACCTAAAGGCCATATTTCCTCCAACTCCAATCGAAACAAAAAGAGTCTGATTGTTTTCATGATAGGTTCCACCCCAGTCACGATAAACCAGCACAGAAGGATTAAATCCAAAAATACTGAATTGCATACCGTGAGTGTGTCCAGAAAGGGTCAGCGGGATATCGGTTTTTCGCAACACCTGTTGACGCCAATGAGTTGGATCATGAGAAAGAAGGATTTTAAATGCATCCGAAGGCACGCCTTCCATAGCCTTCGGCAGATTAGCTCTTTGCGGAAACGGCGGTTTTCCATTGTTCTCCACTCCAATAACATAAATTGCTTGTCCATCTTTCTCAATCTTTCGGTTTTCATTGATCATGATATCCCAACCAAAGTCTTTCTCCATCTGAATAATGTCCAGAATATTTCCTTTCAATTCATCATCATCATTAAAATCTCCGTAAATACAATAGTCATGATTTCCTAAAATTGAGAAGACTCCATATTTAGCCTTGAACTTAGGAAGAATTCCAAGGAATGGCTTCACCTCATCGGCCCTGCTGTTGACGAGGTCACCCGTAAAAAAAATGACGTCAGGATTTTCTTTGTTCACAGCTCTGACCAACCTTCTGCAAAATCCACGTCTTTTTCCAAAAGTTCCAAGATGGAGGTCGGAAATCTGGACAATTTTAAAGTTGTGAAAAGCATTAGGCAGATTTTTAAATGTAAAAGTTCTCCTGTCAGTCCTGAACCATTGCCATCCAAGCGTTATGCCATAAAGCATACATAATCCCGTAATACCAAGAACAACGAACCCAATAATATTGAAGATATTGGTAAGCGGTGGATAAGCCATACCAAGAGGCCATCCCAAGAAAGAAACTGCCGCAAACACAAGTTTAGGCAGACCCAACACCAGTACGATGGTGAAAAGCGTTTTGAGCATTTTCCTTGATCCTCCATGGTGCAATGCGATAACTGCAATTAAGGCAATAATGGTAGGCAGCCAATAGAGGAAAAACAAGACTGGCTCATGAATGTAGTTGCGTGATATATAGATATCTGGCAAAAAAAGCAATAAAAGCAGAATTACATATACCATGATGTCTCAAGCTTTTCTCACCAATAGATTTTATAATTAGCGTAGGAACAAAAATCACTTAGAAGGGTCTGCAATCAACTTCTCGACAGGAATCTTCAGCACCATAGTCTCGGACGTGGAGTCAGAATAGTACTTATACACAAGTCCGGCATTATGCTTCTTGCAGAGTTTCACCAATTTCATGGAGTTTTCAATACTCTCATCATTAAGTTTGGAGATAATGGAGTTTCGAATAGAATCCTTATTCGTTTTCAGCATTCTCATATAGTCGGCATTATTCGTGGAATTGCAGAAATACACGATATCGCCTTCTTTTGAGATTCCAAGCGAATCTACAGTCCAGTTTTCTTCCACCACGGGGCAACGCTCATTCATTTTAATAATGGATGATTTCAGTTGGTCCTGATTGTCAGAGCAAGAAAGAAAGGCAAATGCCAGCAAAGCGCTCCAAAACCACAATATATTTTTCATAATCAAATTTATTTTACGACAATAGCAGAGACGTATTTCACGCCGGTTATGTTCTCATCCAATTCGTAAGTGACACCATCCACTTTAAAATCAAAGACTTCATCACGATTTCTGTTGCCGACTGCCTTTTTCACTTTATCAATCTTCAAGAGTGAGTTGTAATTCATAAACTGGTTGATTCCATCTTCCGACTTGATAGAAGGCGAAGTGATTCTGATGGCAGTGATCCTATTAGTGGAATTATTAAAATCCACTTCCATGATTTGCTCTTTCTTAGAATAAACGAGACAGACTTTCCCGTCATTTCCATTAGATACAATTTTCAAGAGATCATAAAGCCCTTCTTCTTTTTTCGGCAATCGGTAAACGTCGGCTCCCAATTTCACCGCCCCCACACCTTTGTCAGTGACAATGAAATTCTTATTCATCGGTTTGAGCGACTTCTCACCTCTCTCTGAAACATTCACATTCACGGCATTCATCTCTGCCTTGTCGGCAATGAATCTTCCATCCGATTGTTTCGTTGAGTCTTCTTCCTCAATGGTGTCTGGCTGATTAGTGGCTTTCTTCACCTCTGCCTTCACCTCATCTTTCAGACGGGTTGGCATTTCGCTGTTCTTCTTAGGCTCATCCTTACAGGAAACTAATGCAAGAAGAAAAAGTATGACAGTCAAATAAAAGTTCTTTTTCATATACGTGTAATACAATTATCAAATGACATACAAATATAGGTATTTTATAAATCAAATCAAAAGAAAACAAGAATAATTCTCATCTGATGTAATCCTTAGTGAACATGTCATAATACAAGGCCTCAAGTTCTTGAAGAGTGAGTGCATTCAAAGAATGCTCAATGATTTGGACCAACTCTTTTCTTCTCAATTCTGGGTCTGTGGAATAAGTAGGCATAATAAAAGAAATGTTAAAGTTTTGAAATATGATTTAGGTTATTTATTGGAGAAGATCAGCCACTTTGGGCGACAGACTGAGCTTATCGAGCGGAATAATACAATAGATTTGCTCATCCGCCTCTTTCTCAGAGAGTTCCTTGTTCTTATAAATAAATTTCAGTCCGTTGCGCGTCATATATGGCGGTTGAGAAGGTAAAGAAAATTCCTGATATTTGGTTGTGTTCAGGAAACTCTGATAATTATCGTCAGAAAGTTTAAGGAATTGCACATTCACTTCCTTTTTAGCCACATCCTTCACATTGCTGTTTTCAAACATCGCCCATGAGAGGCGCTCTCCATTATACTTGAAGAAAGTAGTCCCCCTCACCGAAGTCTTGCTTTTCATCAAACCATAATCGCAGAAGAACTCCGTAATCTCGTAAGACACCACATCTTTAGACTCATACACTTTCAAGCATTCGATTTTATGGTCAATACCCAATTTTTCAGGGGGATAAAGGCCAAAATGTTTATCAGCGTAGAATAAAGCAAGATTTCTCACATTGTTCATATCGCCTTCATACTTTTGATTGTAGAACGCCTTGTAAGCATTGAAATCGGCCAAATTATCGGCATCGGAGTCAGCATCGAGTGTGTCAGTGATTTCTTCCTCGAGATTATTGTTGATCCACTGAAGAATTTTCATATCCACCTCTTGCTTTCCATAGGCAGGAAGCTCAATTCTCAGATTGAAACGGTTGTCCCCCAAATTTCGGATGAGATGCACGACTTTAGAAGTAACAGAAATGGTGTCAACATCCATTGTCTTTCTTGCCTCAGGAATTGCGATGGAATCAGTCCTTGTAGGCGAATTGTTTGCAACACTGTCAAAAAATTCTGCAGAAACCTCGCCCTGCTGAGCTTGTTTCTTCTCTTGACAAGAAAAACACAGCATTAAAAGCAAAAAGAGTGGTATCCTATTCATAAAAATCAAAAAAATTATAAGTTATTCTTTTCAAAAACGTGAATTTTCTCAGTCTCTCCTGCTACGACCACAATGTCGTTGACTTGGAAAATCATGCTTGGTTTGGGATTCATATAAATTTCCCCATCACGTTCAATAGCCATAACAATGCATTCCGCCTCTTCCCTGATTTTCGACATCAGAATGGAACGCCCCACAAGCTTGGAAGTGTCAGAAATGCGGAATCGCTCCAAATTAACATGTGTACGTGTTTTGCGTAGCGACATATCTATGCTTCCATTCAGCATCTGAGAGAAAAGGGCTATTTGCTCATCACTTCCTGCCACTACAATCTGATCTCCGGGATAAAGCCTGACTTCACCTCCCGGAATGTTAATATTCATACCATTACGTACAATTCTCAGCACACTGACTCCCGATTTGGCCCTCACGTCAATTTCATGCAGAGAGCGTCCACAGAAAGATGAATTGATATCAAGTTTGAAGTCTGATATATGTATATCATATCCCAGCAAAGAATTTGTGAACGCCTTGCTTACACTTCGCTTTGCCTCTTGGGACTTTTCTCTGGCAGAAAGATTGTTTTCCAACAATTTAGATAGTGCAAATGCCCTTTTCCTCACAGTTCTTGAACCGACAATCAGATTGAGCAGGAAAAGGCTGAGAACAACCACAATACCAGATGTGAGAGAAAACAGCTTAAACACAGGATAGCTGATAAGTGCAATGCTAACAAGAATCTGAAGGAACACAATCCCAATAAGTTTAGCTTTCTGCGTATTGCCACCTGACCACATCTGTCGGAATGATTCAGAACGTAATTGATAAAGGGCTATTGACCAAATAAATGGAGAAGCCAACACCAACACCCCCACTAAAAGCACCACATTGAGAGCAAAATGAGGGATGCTGTCAGGCACAACCTGCCTTACCCATGGAATCACATACAGGAAAGAAATCAGATAAATAAAAGTGACGACAACTCCATACACAAGCACTCTGGTTATAGACCTTTTCATCAACGTGGAAACTCCCACCTCCTTGGAAATGGTATTCCTACTGTTGGAATAGTTGTCAATCATGATTTTGGCAGACTTTGACAAATGGTTGTCCACCCAGGTATATGCTGGCAGAGCTGTCTTGATAATAAAAGGTGTGAGGAATGTGGTAATAACACTGACCGCCACAACAATAGGATACAGCTGCTTGTCAATCACCCCAAGTGTAGTTCCCAAGGTGGCGATGATGAAAGCGAACTCACCAATCTGCACCAGGGAGAATCCCGTCTGCATGGACACCTTAAGTGACTGTCCGGAAAGCAAGGTTCCAAAAGTGGCAAAAACAATCTGCCCGACGATGACCACAACTGTGATAATCAATATAGGCAACCAATGTTCAGCCAATTGCGATGGATTTATCATCATACCCACAGACACAAAGAAAATAGATCCAAACACATCTTTTATCGGCTGCACCAATCCTTCTATTCTTTCCGCTTCCACGGTTTCCGCCAAAAGAGAGCCCATCACGAAAGCTCCCAAAGCAGAACTGAATCCCGCTTTGACCGCCAAAAGGACCATACCCAGGCAAAGCCCAACAGAAAGAATAGTGAGAAGCTCATCAGACATGTGCTTACGGAATAACCTCAGGAAAGTTGGTAAAATCACGATACCTAAGAAGAACCATAGTATGAGGTATGCCATAAGTTTAACGACTTCAAAGGCAAGAGTCTGTCCCTCAAAATTCCGAGAAGTAGCAATCGAAGAGAGTAAGACCATAAGAATAATGGCAAAGATATCCTCCACCACAAGAATACTGAAGCAGATTTTGGCAAATTTCTGGCTTCTCAGCCCCATGTCATCCAATGCCTTGAACACGATAGTTGTTGAAGACATACATATCATTCCGCCGAGAAAAAGAGAATTCATCTCATTCCATCCCATCAACCTTCCCGTTAGGAACCCAGTACCCATCATGCCGACAACAATAACTCCTGCTGCAATCAAGGCTGTGCTTCCCATTTGCAGGAGTTTCTTGAACGAGAACTCAAGTCCCATGGCAAAGAGGAGGAAAAGGACACCGATTTCTCCCCAAGTCTCAACCGATTCCTCATTTGAGATCCAAGAATCACCAATGACATAAGGACCGATAATGATGCCCGCCACAATGTAGCCAAGGACAACAGGTTGTCGCAGCAACTTGAATATGAGGCTGGTTACAGCCGCAATGAGCATAATGACACAAAGGTCAGTCAACATATTATCGTATCAATTAAACAGGGTTATTATTATTTCGTTCATCCTCATGCTCATGAAGATTCTTTTTCCAAACATAATAGTTTGTCTCACGAGCTATGACATTTGACAAAAACAAAACAGCAATCAAGTTAGGAAGCGCCATCAATGCATTCATGATTTCAGCAAGGCTCCATACCATTCCCAAGCTCATCACACTGCCGACAAACACAAGTATGACCCAAGCCACACGGTAAAACTTGATACTCTTCTTTCCTGCAAGATACTCCATCGACCGTTCACCATAGTAGCTCCATCCAAGGATTGTGGAGAACGCAAAAGTGAGCATCCCAAAAGAAAGCAAAGGCATTCCCACATACGGAATAGTCTCAAAGACTTTCTTTGTGAGCAATCCAGTCTCATTCTGTAACGATGGATTTGCCATCAGAGTGGTGACGATGACCAATCCAGTCATGGCACATATGACGACAGTGTCCCAGAACACACCCGATGAAGAGACCAAGGCCTGTCGCGCGGGATTACGAGTCTGTGCTGCAGCAGCCACAATTGGTTCTGACCCCATTCCCGCCTCATTAGAGAACAACCCACGGGCGATTCCATATCTTGCCACAAGCATGATGCCACCTCCCGCAGCACCACCTCCTACAGCCTGCCCCGTGAATGCATCTTCACAAATCCACGAAATGGCCGGTAAAATATAATCGTGATTCACGATGAGGATATACAGGCATCCCAAAATATAGAACAAAGCCATGAAAGGCACAAGACGGGTGCATATTTTAGATATGCTTTTCACTCCGCCAATAATAACAACACCAACAAGAAGCGACATGATAAATCCTGCCACAACCTTGGTTGTCTGAGGATTCCAGAATGGAAGCATCTCACTGACATTCTCACTAATGGCATTTGCCTGAACGCTATTCCCTATACCAAAAGCAGCCAATGAGGTCAAAATGGCAAACAGTGTGCCGAGCCACTTCATTTTCAAGCCTTTTTCCAAAGCATACATAGGTCCTCCCAGCATCATGCCATCGGATGTTCTCACACGGTACTTAATGCCGATGAAACTTTCCGCGTATTTGGTTGACATACCGAAAATACCTGTAAACCAGCACCAAAGTACAGCTCCAGGTCCACCCAAGGTGATTGCTGTGGCAACACCAACAATATTACCCGTTCCTATCGTAGCAGCCAAGGCAGTGGCAAGTGCGGCAAAAGGGCTGACATCGCCTTTCTGTCCATCTTCTTTCGTAACTGAGAGTTTGATGGCTGTAAAGAGCTTACGCTGGGGTATTTTTAACCTAAAAGTCATAAAAAGATGCGTACCCAGGAGAATTATTACCATAGGCCATCCCCAAAGGAACCCACTTATATCATTTAAAACCGCTTCCATAGAACAATTTGAGTTTATTGGATAACATGGATAAATAAAAAGAACAAAACAGGCATCAGTAAAGATGGTATCATGTTTAAAGTCTTACAGTCTTTTATTTTCAGGATGGATAGACCGGAAGCCATGATTAAGGCGCCACCAATAATCTGTAATTCTGTCATAAGGTCAGTATTGATGGCTGATTCCGAAATCTTAGCTATCAAATAGAACATTCCTTGCCAGCAGAAAAGAACTGGCGCAGCCCATATCATTCCAATACCATAAGTTGAGGCTAAAACAGCCGAAGTGATAAAATCCAGGGTGGCATTTGTGTAAAGATAGGTGTTGTCGCCCTGCAATGCGCTCTGCATGGGACCAAGAATTGAGAATGTTCCGATACAGAAAAGCAGAACACCCGTTGTCAGTCCCTCCCCCAACCTTCCATCGGCTGACTTCCGATTTACAAGACGGTTGAAACGATCAGAAAGGTTCAGGCCTGCACCAATCAACGAGCCCAACGCTATGCTGACGATAAACAGAACGGGGTATGCACTGTTTGGAATATTCCTCACACATGCATTGACACCAAGTGCCAACGAGCA
Organism: uncultured Prevotellaceae bacterium; assembly: GCA_900314125.1. GTDB lineage: Bacteria > Bacteroidota > Bacteroidia > Bacteroidales > Bacteroidaceae > UBA3839. The sequence continues at coordinate 36,909 of OMUD01000126.1, forward strand.
TATACCCATTGCCGCATATAGAGAGTCCTGATATTTGGGGCGTATTCCTCTTTTCAAAACAGACCCAATAACAGACCCTGCAATAATACATCCTGTATTAACTAAAGTGCCAACCATTAAATATCAAAAGTAGAATTTCAATCTCTCATTAACCCCGGTCCTCACCCCAAAAGAGTCAGACCATATAAATTGCAAATTTACAAAAAAATCGTCTGATATGCAAAAAAATCCATACAACCTGAAAATTATTTCAAATTCTAAAAGCAAAAAGCTTTGTACTTTTAAAAAAATAACGTAACTTTGCAAACGTTTTTGAAAAGATGGACCGGTAGCTCAGCTGGATAGAGCAACAGCCTTCTAAGCTGTGGGTCAAGGGTTCGAATCCCTTCCGGTTCACTTTTCCAGTAAAAAAGCACTGGATTTGAGTGAAAAGCAAGAAGGATTAA
>OMUD01000183.1 GCA_900314125.1 uncultured Prevotellaceae bacterium
ATTAAACATTAAACCTGAAATGCATGATGTCGCCGTCCTGAACCACATAATCTTTGCCTTCCACTCCCATCTTTCCTGCTTCACGGACTGCGGCTTCAGAGCCATATTTGATGTAGTCATCATATTTGATGACCTCAGCACGGATGAAACCCTTCTCAAAGTCTGTGTGAATCACACCTGCACATTGAGGAGCTTTCCAACCACGACGGTAAGTCCAAGCCTTCACCTCCATCGGACCGGCAGTGATGAATGTCTCTAAGTTCAGCAACTTATAAATGGCCTTGATCAAGCGGTCACAGCCACTCTCCTGCAAACCCATATCCTCCAAGAACATCTGCTTCTCCTCATAACTCTCCAATTCGGCTATGTCGGCTTCGGTCTGGGCAGAGATGATAATCAACTCAGCTTCCTCATCCTTGATGGCCTCACGCACACGATCCACGTAAGCGTTGCCGTTCACCGCACTTGAGTCATCCACATTGCAAACATAAAGCACAGGCTTTGTGGTCAACAGAAAGAACTGCTTGGAAATAGAAACCTCTTCCTCATTCTCCAGTTCCACCACCCGGGCACTCTTACCCTGCTCCAAAGCAGACTTATAGCGCAAAAGCAAATCCAATTCCAATTTCGCTTTCTTGTCGCCACCCACGTTAGCCTGCTTTTCCACACGCTTTATGCGGTTCTCAACAGTCTCCAAGTCTTTCAACTGAAGCTCGGTGTCGATGATTTCCTTGTCACGCAATGGGTCAACACTACCGTCAACATGAACGATATTGCCGTTGTCAAAACAACGGAGCACATGGATGATGGCGTCGCACTCACGGATATTACCCAAGAACTGGTTACCAAGACCCTCACCTTTGCTCGCTCCTTTCACCAATCCGGCAATATCCACAATATCACACACTGCAGGAACAATCCTGCCTGGATGAACCAACTCTGCCAACTTTGTCAGACGTTCGTCGGGCACTGTCACCTGACCCATCTGGGCATCAATCGTACAAAATGGAAAATTTGCCGCCTGTGCCTTCGCACTCGACAAACAATTAAACAACGTGGATTTGCCTACATTTGGCAATCCTACTATTCCAGCTTTCAATGACATATATTATCCTATTTTTTCCTGATTTATTTTTATAAAAAAGCAGTTATCCATGCAGCAACAGTGTTGCTGTCCAAAATTGCTAATATTATTTATAAGCCTCAGCAAATTCCTTACTGATGCTGTTGTTGAAACTCTGACACACATCTGCAGCCAAATCCTTTCCGCATTGTATGATCTTAGTCCATGTGCCTTCATCCAAATTTGCAAGGTCATTCCGCCGCACACCATATTTGATCAAACCATAAACCACACCAGCATTGAAATTGTCGCCTGCACCAATCGTACTTACCGTTGGGATTTTGTCCACTTTAAAATCCATACTTACAGATGGAGTGATCAGCTTGATGTCGCCTCCGGCATCTGTGCACAGGAAATTCTTGCAATAAAACTCAATCTCACGCTTATATACCTTGGCGGCATCACCATTGCCAAACAAATTTTCAAGGTCCTCAACCGAACCACGCACAATATCCGTGTATTCCAGATTCTCAAGCATGTCGGCATATATCTTGATGGCCTCGTGCTTGTGGGAACTGCGGAAATTGAAGTCATAGTAAATCAAGGCACCATGCTCACGGGCATAATCCAGAAAATCCTTCACTTTCGGACGCAACACAGGATTCAACACAAAATAAGAACCCATCATCACGATGTCGTCGCTGTTGATTTCAGGCCAACTCACTTCCAGACGGGCAGAAGGATAATCCTTGTAGAACATATATTCAGCATCGTTCTTCTCATTCAGCCAAGCCAGAGAAATGGCACTACGGCCATTCTGATATTGAATCACACCTTTGTGCTCAACGCCGTTATCTTCCAAAAAATCAACTATCAAGTCGCCAACACGGTCATTGCCTGTCTCACTGATCAACGAAACCGGAACACCTAAACGTCCAAGCGAGATGATTCCATTGAACACACTGCCGCCTGGTACAGCAACAGTGGGCTTGCCATCCTTGAAGATGATGTCCATGATGGTCTCACCTATTCCTATTACTTTCCGCATATATCTTTAATTTCATCTAATGTTTCCACTTTTTCCATAATCGACGACAAAGGTTTGTTCAACACGCCTCTGCCCTCAAGTGTGTCGAGGAAAGAAAAGAGAAGGTCGTAAAAACCGTCTATATTCCAAAACACCACTTTCTTGCCGTGCATTCCGAAGGTGTTGGAAGCCATGGCGCAGAAAGCCTCATCAAACGTACCAACACTTCCAGGAAGTACAATCATGATATCGCTCTCATCTATCAACCATTGTTTCCGGTCACTCAGATCGTTGCAATGAAAGGTGATGTCAATATAGTCACTCACCCTACCTTCACTCACCAACTTTCTTGGCACCACACCAAAAACCTGACCACCAGCCTTCTTCACACTTCTGGCCACTGATTCCATCAAACCGCAATTGGCACCACCATAAACGAGCGTCTTACCACTCTCACCAATCCAGCGACCTAAAGCCTCTGCAGCTTCATAATATTGAGGCGCCATCCGCTCCGAAGAGGCACAAAACACACCTATTCTTTCCATCTATATCAAACTAATTCTAAAAATCAATAGTTTTTATCTACACATTAAAAATGCAAAGTTAACCAATTATCAATAATTTTCCAAAAAATTGATTTCTTTTCAAAGACTCAACTTTCTACAACTCCATCTTTTCAGCATCACATTTCAACGCATGTCTATAAACCTGTTCATAACCTGTCAAAACTTTTTCAAAAGTTACTATTGCTATTCTAAAACTTTTTTATATGCAAATGCTGACAAATAGCTTCCAAATATAATTATTGTTTTTTCTACAATTATTTTCAACAACTTTTTATGATCAAATCAACACAAAAAACATACGCTATTTTATCAACCTTTTCAACAAGCAAATTTTCAACAGCATGTTTAAAACCATCATGAATAAAACTACAAATCATTGAAATCCAATAATCTTATAACTATTAAAGAAAATCAAATGGCTGTGCATAAAAGCAATCAAGATGTTCATCCCCGGTTTTCCAAATTTTTTAACACTTTTTTTTAAACACAATCAACACCCAATCATAATCATCATAAAA
>OMUD01000132.1 GCA_900314125.1 uncultured Prevotellaceae bacterium
GCAGCAGCGGCAACTCTACACCGCCGTCTTTGCCTAACTCTATGCGCTTGCCGTCCTTCTGAAGAACGATCGCATCGTCATTCGCGCCAATGTCAACAACCGACACCTCAAACAGTTTGCTCTTCGAGATCGTCGGACGCGTCTGACCCTGCACCAAATGCTTCGGGTCTTCGCTCAGTTCCAGGATGTCGATGCCGGCACTCACCATCTTCAGACTGCCGAACTCCCACTGCTTCTTGCAGCGCTGGCTCAGTTCCGTCGCCTCGTCAAACATCAGTTCACCGGTCACCTCGTCACCTTCCACCTTCAAGTCTTTCACATAGCCGATCACCTGACCGCGCTCGTGCATGTAAAGCAGCACGGGGTTACGGTTGTACTGGTCAACGTTCATGCCGACGGTCAGTACCCTCGTACCGTAGCTGTTAAGGCTCTCATTGCTGATTCTTACTCTTCTGCTCATTTTTTCCAGTTTTGAATTCATAATCACAACGCAAATTTCTCATTTTCCAACCGACCCGCCAAATTATACTGAATCCACTGCCGTATATACCGCAGCCACAGCGCTTTAAGTTGTAAAAACCACCAAAAAAAGGCAAATTTGCAACGGCAAAACAAACTTCTGTTTCGGCTATGCCGAAACTCTAACACAAAAAAACAGCATGAACAAAAAAGAAAAGACAACCAACAGAGAGGCATGTGGAACCACTTCCGACTTGCCAGACCGCACCAGGCTTTCGCGGGAGCAAATTGAAAGGAAGAAACAGCTCGGACGATCACTCTACCTGTCCGGAATGGAACTCACCGAGATTGCCGAACAGATCGGAGTGTCAAGGCAGTCCATATCCAGGTGGTGCGCAACCGACGGATGGAAGGAGGCGCGCGCAGCCAAGAGCATATCACGACCTGAACTCGTCAACAAGCTGCTCCTCGCAATCGACAACCTCATACAGCAAGTCAACGACTCCGGAGACCCAGAGGCCATCGGAACACTCGCCGACAAGCTCTCCAAGCTCTCAGCCACCATCGAGAAGCTCGACAAGAAAGCAAACGTAATCGACGCCATCGAGGTCTTCATGGCATTCAACCGGTGGATCCAGGACCAGGCATCATTCGACCCAGAAATCACACCTGAGCTCATCAAGGCCATCAACAAGTACCAGAACAAGTTCCTCATGGAGAAGATGGCATCACCCGCACAGCTGTAGCCCACAATCACCACTCTTGTCCCGTATGTCGCGATGCCATCGCGACCAATAAAGACCAAGGTGTATCCCGTCCCGTATGTCGCGTTGTCAACGCGACCAATAAAAAAAGCAAAGCAACATGCCCACAATCGCAGAAATCAAGAAAATCCAGGAGGAGTGGAGAGAGCATTGCCGGCAGATCCAGAGCATCACCGACACGAAAAGCCTCCAGCGAGAGACCGCCACACAGAAGGAGCAGCGCATACACCGCCTCCAGCGCGACTATGCAGCCTTTTGCGAGTATTATTTCCCGCATTTCCTCACACTCCGCGACAAGGTCACGGGTGAAGCCATTCGCACCATTCACAATGCGCCATTTCACAATGCGGCAGCCAAACTCGTCAAGAACTCCGCCAACCTCAAGGCGGTCTTCAAGTGGCCACGCGGTCATGCTAAATCGACCCACTTCGACATCTTCATGCCCCTCTGGTTGATGTTCCAACCCAAGCGGCTCATCAATTTCATGGTGATTGTCGGCAAGTCTGAGGACTCAGCCGACCGACTCCTCGGCGACATCCAAGCCGAGCTCCAGTACAACAAGCGCATCATTGCAGACTTCGGAAAGCAGATGTCAATCGGAAACTGGACCGACGGGGAGTTCACAACCAAGGACGGAGTCTATTTCCTGGCTTGTGGACGTGGGCAGTCACCGCGTGGTCTCCGTAAGCGTGAGTCCCGTCCTGACTACATTGTCATCGACGACCTCGACGACGACGAGCTTTGCCGTAACGAGCGGCGTGTACGCGAACTCACCGACTGGGTGAAGGAGGCACTTTTCGGTGCGCTGGATGTAGGACGTGGCCGCTTCCTCATGGTCGGCAACCTCATCTCCAAGACTTCCGTCCTGGCGAATATATGCGCCACAAAGGGCGTCCACGTCTCAACGGTATATGCCGTTGACAATGAGGGCAACCCCGTATGGAAAGAGAAGTGGACCAAGGAGGAGGCTCGCGAATACATGGAGTTCGTAGGCTATCGTGCCTGGAACAAGGAGATGATGCACAACCCCATTGTGGAGGGTACCGTCTTCCGGCAGGAATGGATCAAGTGGGCGAAGCGTCCGGCGTGGAAGCAATTCTCCGAATTTGTCCTCTACATCGACCCCTCATGGAAATCCAAAAAGACAAACGACACCAAGGCGGCAAAGCTCTGGGCCAAATGTGGAACCAACCTCTGGCATCTCCGTGCTTTCGTGCGCAAGGCTTCAGTGGCAGAACTGGTGCGATGGTGCTATGACCGCTACGAGGAATATTGCCTGGCATCAATCACCGCCGGAGTCTTCAGGACTTCCGATATCGCCAGCGTATCCCTGCCCGTCCGCTTCGTCATGGAGGCTTCTTTCATGCAGGACATACTGCTCGACGAGTTCACCACTGAGGGCAATCTGCGTGGCTACCAACTCCCCATCACCGGCGACACGCGTAAGAAGCCGGACAAGTTCCAGCGCATCGAGGCCATCAGTCCGCTCTGGGAGCGTGGCTTCGTGTTCTACGACCAGGCACAGAAGGAAGACCCCGACATGCAAGCCGGACTGGAGCAGCTGCTGGCATTCGAGAAGGGCATGTCCGGAAACGACGACGCGCCTGATGCCGACGAGGGTGCCATCTGGATCCTGCAGCGAAACACACGTCAGCAAACCTACGCGCCACGGTTCGGGAAACGACCCACATCAAAAAACATTTGGTAGTTATGTATGTTGCGTTGCCAACGCAACCCAAACCCCCAAAAACCCATGATCAAACTCATTAAAGACATCATCTTCGGCTTCCGCTTCAAGCGGGCCGTCAAGAAAGCAGACCGCTTTCACCATATCACGCACCGAAAATATATGGTGCTGGTCATCAACAAACGCCTCGAAGTCATCTCCAAGCAGGACCTGAAAAAGTTCATTGCGCATGGAGTGTTCCGGAAAGGAACCACCATCGACCAGATTGAGGCGAAAGCACTCTACATAACCCTTTAACAACAGAAGCTCATGTTCATCACAGATCAGGATTACAAAATCGTCATCGGCGACCAGGCTCTGAAGGTTGTCTCACAGGTCAGCCGGGAGAACCGCGCCAATGCCGAGACGGAAGCCGTCGAGGAAATCAGCGGCTACCTCAGACCCAAATACGACACCAGTGCCATCTTCAATGCCGCTGGCACGGAGCGGAACAGGCTCGTGGTCATGTACACCTGCGACATCGCACTCTATCACATGGCTGCATCGGCACCGCAGAAGATGGGTATGGAGATACGAAAGGAACGCTATGAACGCGCCATCAAGTGGCTGGAGGGCGTGCAAGCCGGAAAGATTCTGCCGGATCTGCCTCTTGCCACCGACGAGGACGGAAACCCTGTCGGCTTCCCGATGGTGTACGGCTGTCAGAAAAAACTACGTCACAACTGGTAGTTCGCCGTTAGGCAAACTATTACGATAGGTAATTGGTTCAGTATGTTGCGATGCCATCGCAACAAAAAAAAAGAGAAGACATGAAAAAGAATAAAGAAAAAATCATACGCACACCCTTCGGAACATTGCGTCTGGCTAACAAGAAAGATGCGCAGCGCATCAGGAAGACCGTCATGCAGCTCCAGCGAACAACCGACTCACTCACACGCAAGGACATCGGCGACTGGCGCAACGCATGGCAGCTCGCAATCAACATCGACAACCCTAACCGCCAACGCCTCTACGACATCTACCGCGACGTCGAAATCGACCTACACCTCGCAGGATGCATACAGCAGCGCGAGGGCTTTGTCATGGCACGATCCTTCAAGCTCGTCAACCAACAGGGCGACGAGGACCAGGAGGCCGCCAAATACTTCGACAAGGAGTGGTTCAAGCAGCTCATGAAGCTCGCACTCGACGCCAACTACTGGGGGCACTCGCTCATAGAGCTGGGCAACATCACCACTGACATCAACGGACTCCTCACCTACGACGGAGTCAAGCTCATCCCCCGCAAGCATGTCATCCCCGAGTACCACCGCGTCGTTACTGACCTCTCACAGGACTGGCACACAGGCATTGACTACCACGACACACCGTTTGCCGAATGGCTCATTGAGGTCGGGCAGCCCGACAGTCTGGGGCTTTACCTCAAAGCCGCAACACAGACAATCCCGAAGAAAAATGCCCTGGCGTTCTGGGACACCTTTGCCGAGATATTCGGCATGCCCATGCGCATTGCGCGCACCACTTCACGCGACGACAAGGAACTCGCCAAGATGGAGCGGATGATGGCCGACATGGGGACCGAGGGATGGGGAATCTTCCAGCAGGGAACCGAAATCGAAGTCGTCGAGTCAACCAAGGGCGATGCATTCAACGTCTATGACAAGCGAATCGACCGCGCAAACTCCGAGCTCTCTAAGCTCATCATAGGGCAGACCATGACCATCGAAGACGGATCCAGCCTCTCTCAGTCCGAAACACACCTCGAAGTTTTCCAGAACCTCGTCGAGGCAGACTGCGACACCCTCCGCGATGTCATCAACAACCAGCTACTCCCACGGATGATACGGCACGGCTTCCCACTCAAAGGCATCCGTTTCGACTGGGACTACTCAGTGGACTACACACCAGAGCAGCAGGCAGCCTACGAACAGCTCGTGCTCAATAACTACGAGGTGGACCCAGCCTACTTCCAGGAGAAATACAACATGCCCGTTGGAGAAAGGCGCACCGTCCAGTCTGTTGCGTTGCCAACGCAACAACAACAAAGCCAGGAAGAAGAACAAAACCAGGAAGAGCCACAGCAAAAGCAGCAAAACAACGCACGCCCTTTTTTCGCACCAGCCCCGCACGACGGGGCAGCCTTAGACTGGTAGTCGAAAACCTCTACTACGGGGAACACCCCACAGAGACACTCGCTGCTAAACCCTTCCGTTTCGACAGCGACGTGCTGGAACGGGCGCTCCGCAACATTTATGAGCGAAACTTCCAGCCAATGACCGACATCGAGCGAAACCTCTTCCACGAGTTCTGCCGCACCTTCAACCGCGCGACAGACATAGGACTCAGCCAGGCACCGCATCCCGACGACGACTTCCGCAATGCGCTGCGACACAACAACGCCGTCTTTGCTGCATTCAAGACTCACCGACTCCAGAACGACGTGGCCCGGCAACTCACTGATTCGAATGGCAATCTAAAGACATTCGAACAGTGGAAGAACGATGTCCACTCCATCACATCACACCAGTGCGACCGTTGGCTACGAACCGAATACGACACCGCCGTCCTACGGGCACGACAGGCGGCAAACTGGCAGCAGTTCATCCGCGAAGCAGACGTACTGCCTAACCTCAAGTGGATTCCATCCACATCACCCAATCCCGGAAAAGACCACCGCCCCTTCTGGAACACCGTACTACCCATAGCACACGACTTCTGGAACCACCACCGGCCAGGCGACCGATGGAACTGCAAGTGCGAACTACGCTCCACCGACGAACC
>OMUD01000253.1 GCA_900314125.1 uncultured Prevotellaceae bacterium
TCTTTTCTTTCTTCATTTTCCAATTCTGTAATTAAATTGTTTGCTTCAACCACCTGAGTAGGTTCTATATAAATTGTTTTACCAGTGTCGGATTCATCATGAACAATACCATTGATTTTCCGTTTATAAGCTGGTGCTACTGGAATAACCAATCTGCCATCTCTTATGGCAGGAGAAGTGCTGGCATCTACATAACCTTCATTTTGTGCATTCTTGAGGATGGATTGAAGAATTTTGGACACATTTTTTTCTGCAATGGCTTTTTCTTTTCTTATTTGAAATAATTCGTTGCTTGCTGAATCCTTAATTTCTCCTGTGACTGTTAAAATCTTTGTTATACATTTGTAAATATCTGGAAAAGTCAGTTTGTTTTCTGTTAACATATGTAAATTGGGGTATTTGAACTCATCACCATTTGAGCTATCAGTTGTCTGACTCAAATAGCTTACAATTTCAGATATCGTTCTGAGAGACTTATAGAAAGCAAACAATTCAGTTACAGTGAGATATGTATCAATGACCTTGATTCGCTTTAAATCTAAACGTAAATCGTAGATTGACAAATCTGGGAAATCATTTAATTTGAGTATGTTCACAAATTCGAGAGTCTGACTGATTTGCAATGTTATTTCATCTAAATTTGTTGAGAATCTGACATCCTTTAGTTTGTCCTTGCCAAGACTTGAAATGCAATAGCCATCAATATATTCACGAATAGAACTGAATTCTATTTTATCTTCAAAATTTTGTGGGTAAATCATTAATTGTCAATATTCGCTTAAAATAATTCTTTTATCGAATATACATGATTATCATTTGATGATTCCGTATATTCTCTTTTATCCTTTCACTATACAAAATTATTAAATATTTTTTAATTTTCTCAATAAATTCTACTAAAAATAATTCAATCCAAAATTTACACAATCATGGTTATGTTTAATTGATATAATATATATTGATGAATAAAATAAACTACTCTATTTATTCGTTATATAACTAAAGTTATATAAAAATGAAATATTCTAATTTAATCATATTATTTCTACTCTGCATTTTCTGTTCATTAGATGTATATTCTCAAAAATCAGTTACAATAAAGGGACAAGTAATTGATGATAATAAAGAACCAGTTCCTTTTGCTCAAGTCCAGGTCGAAGGTACGGCTTCAGGCACAACTTGTGATTTAAATGGCAAATATCGTTTTTCCAGTCAATCAACAGATTCGATGGTAGTTGTATTTCGTATGATTGGATATGAAACACGAAAACGAGTTTTGCGCAATCCTACCGATACCGTTGTCCTCAATGTGATGATTCCTAATGTTGGATTCAATCTTGACGCAGTTCAGATAAAAGAGATACGTCGCCAGACTAATACCATGAATGATGTCAGCCTCAAAGATGTCCGACATTTGGGAAACGCTTCAGGAGGCGGCGTAGAACAAATCATTGCTACTCAAGCCGGTGTCAGCACCCATAATGAATTAAGTTCACAATACAATGTGCGCGGTGGATCATTTGATGAGAATTCTGTATATCTAAATGGCATTGAGGTTTATCGTCCACTATTGATTCGTGCAGGTCAGCAAGAAGGATTAAGTATCATCAATCCCGACTTGGTGGAAAAAATTGGATTTTCTGCTGGTGGATTTGAAGCAAGATATGGTGAAAAAATGTCTTCCGTACTTGACATTACCTATAAAAAGGTAAATCGCTTCGAAGGTTCTATTTCAGCTAGCCTTCTTGGTGCGAGTGCTTATTTAGGATTTGGCAGTAAAAAATTTAGCTGGACCCATGCCATTCGTTACAAAACAACCAGTTATCTTTTGGGTACACTGGACACAAAGGGCGAATATGATCCAAAAGATATTGATTATCAGACATATTTAAGTTGGATGCCCTCTGAGAAATTTACCTTTGATGTGATTGGCAACATTTCAAATAATGATTATCGTTTCACCCCATCCGACCGTACTACAAATTTTGGAACCTCAGAAGATGTAAAAGAATTGAAAGTGTATTTTGACGGTCAAGAAAAGGATAGGTTCACTACCTTTTTTGGCAGTGCGTCAGCCACATACCATTTTAATAAATACAATGAACTGACTTTGAATTTGTCGGCATTCAATACCCAAGAACGTGAGACATTTGACATAAGTGGCGAATATTGGTTAAGTACTCAAGGCTATGACACAACGCTTGGTATCGGGAAATACATGGAACATGCACGTAACCGATTAGATGCAAATGTCTTGAATTTTGGAATAAACGGTAGAAATCAGTTCGGAAATCATGATTTGCGTTATGGGGTTTTGATGAAGAAAGAAAAAGTGAAGGAACGTATGCGTGAATGGGAGATGCGTGACTCCGTAGGGTACTCACTCCCCCACTCTTCCGAAGGCTTGAATCTTATCTACAATCTTGTGTCGCGAAATGAAATCAAAACCTCGAGGTTTGAGGGATATCTTCAAGATAAATGGATGAAGGAATTCAAAGAAGGCGATCTGGTTCTCAACTATGGATTGAGAGTTGCTCATTGGTCATGGAATGATGAATGGTTAATCAGTCCTCGCGCCACCATTGCTTTTACACCTTCGAAAAATGACAATCTCACTCTACGTTTTTCCACCGGAGTTTATTATCAAGCCCCTTTTTATAAAGAAATCAAGGATACAGTGACAGTAAGTGGCAACACAAGTGTTGTTTTAAATAAAGATATCAAGTCGCAACGTTCCATTCACTTTGTATTAGGAGGGGAATATAAATTCAGAATAGCAAACCGTCCATTCAAGGCTACTGCTGAAGCTTATTATAAAGCTTTATCTAACTTGGTTCCTTATAATGTGGATAATGTGAGGGTTGTGTATTATGGTAAGAATATGGCAGACGGATATGCCGCTGGTCTGGATATGAAACTATATGGAGAGTTTGTTCCAGGAACCGATTCATGGATTAGTTTCGGTGTCATGAAAACACAAGAGACAATCAATGGTGTAAAGGTACCAAGACCTACAGACCAACTGTTGAACTGCTCACTTTTCTTCAGTGATTACTTCCCAGGAACGGATAAATGGAAGATGACTCTTCGTGGACACTATGCAGGTGGACTGCCATTTGGTCCTCCACATACAGGACGTGAAAGCCAGTACTTTAGGATGAAAGCCTATAGACGTGTGGATATTGGCATGTCATACCGACTGCTGAATAACGAAGACAGGCATATAAAAAATGGTTTTGCAGGTGCCTTTAAGAATGTGTGGTTAGGAATTGACGCCTTCAACGTATTAGGCATCAGCAATGTGAACTCATATTATTGGGTTACAGACATTACCAATAACCAGTACGCAGTTCCGAACTATCTGACTGGAAGGCAGATCAACGCAAGGTTCCTCATTGAATTCTGATTTTGAGAGTTCTGCCTTTCATGTTCATATATAATAAAAAAACGTCCCACACAATATGGGACGTTTTTTATTTGCAATAGGATTGGAAATTATCCGTTCACTTTTGCCATGTGGGCGATGAGCTCAAGAACCTTGTTTGAGTAACCGATCTCATTGTCATACCAAGAGATAACCTTCACAAAAGTGTCAGTGAGATAAACACCAGCATTGGCATCGAAGATAGAAGTGTAAGTGCAGCCAAGGAAGTCAGAGCTTACCACAGCATCCTCAGTGTAAGCGAGTACACCCTTGAGTTCGCCTTCAGCAGCCTCCTTCATTGCATTGCAGATATCCTCCTTAGAAGCAGGTTTTGCAAGGTTTGCAGTGAGGTCAACAACAGAAACGTCAAGAGTAGGAACACGCATAGAGATACCAGTGAGTTTACCATTCAACTCAGGAATAACCTTACCTACAGCCTTAGCAGCACCAGTAGAAGAAGGGATGATGTTGCCAGAAGCGGCACGACCACCACGCCAGTCCTTGAGAGATGGTCCATCAACAGTCTTCTGAGTAGCAGTTGTAGAGTGTACGGTAGTCATCAAACCGTTAACGATTCCAAACTTGTCGTTGAGCACCTTAGCGATAGGAGCAAGACAGTTTGTTGTGCAAGATGCGTTAGAAACGAACTGAGTTCCCTTAACATACTGGTCGAAGTTTACACCACAAACGAACATTGGAGTGTCGTCCTTAGAAGGAGCAGACATAACAACATACTTAGCACCAGCCTCGATGTGAGCCTGAGCCTTCTCTTTTGTGAGGAAGAGACCAGTTGACTCAACAACATATTCAGCACCTACTGCATCCCACTTCAGGTCAGCCGGATTACGCTCAGCCGTTACGCGGATTTCCTTACCGTTTACAATAAGCTTGCTGTTCTCAACATCAGCCTCGATAGTGCCTTCGAACTGTCCATGCATAGTGTCGTATTTGAGCATGTATGCAAGATAATCAACTGGACAAAGGTCATTAATACCTACGATTTCAATGTCAGAACGGTTCTGAGCAGCGCGGAAAACGAAACGACCGATACGTCCGAATCCGTTAATACCAACTTTTGTTGCCATTTTTTAACGTTAATTTAAAGGGTTTATAAAAACTAAAAATCTTTCTACATTATAAAAATTTTATCCACAATTACATCTTTCTGCTGTGGAGCATGCTACAATCAGCAATACGGTAAGAAATAATAAAATAAAGCCTGTCAGTTTCGACTTCATATCTTTAAAATGTGAATTAAATACCGCTTTTATTATATGCCTTGTCCGGCAAAAAAATGAAAAATTATCTTTTTCTTCATGCAAAGTTACGAATAAAATACTAACTTTGCAAAAGAAATATATTTTTTTAATTTTAAATATTATTAATTATGGGATTTATTAAAGAATTTAAGGAATTTGCCACACGTGGTAACGTGATGGACATGGCTGTCGGTGTTATCATTGGTGGTGCTTTTGGAAAAATCGTGTCATCATTGGTTGACGATATGATCATGCCATTGGTTGGGAAAGTGACTGGTGGCGTCAATTTCACTGACCTTTATTGTGTGTTGAATGACACAGAAGTCGCAGCTGGCACATCACTGGCAGCAGCCCGTGAAGCTGGCATCCCTGTTTTTGCTTGGGGTAACTTTGTGCAGAACATCATTGACTTCCTCATCATTGCTTTCTGTATTTTCCTCATGATTAAGGGTATGAACAAATTGGCCAAGAAGAAGGCTGAAGAACCTGCACCAGAGCCAGAACCATCTAACGAGGAGAAGCTTCTTGGTGAGATTCGTGATCTTTTGAAAAAGAAATAATCTGTATCTTATTATATGGAAAAAGGCGTCAACACAAACTGTTGACGCCTTTTTCTATTGGTTAAATTATCATATAACCATGATACTGTCGCTTATTTTAATTTGTTTGCCACAATAAGCAGAACTGTTTAGTGAGTGGCTATTGTCACATCTGCTTTCTTCAACCCCTTTGAGCTTACTGTAACATGAATATTACCAGGCTCATAACTTGAGATAACACCAATGGAAAGCATTCCCTTGAATGTTTTCATCTGAGGTTTTGTGAATGGTTCAAGACTTGTGGCGTCGCCATTGCATATACCTTTGAAAGCACCGGTTCCCTCCACTTTCACTTGAATAAGGTTATCTGCATCTGGACAAAGATTACCCTCCTTGTCCACAACGGAAACTGTGATGAATGCCATATCTTCATTGTCGGCTGTTAAAGTCTTTCTATCTACAGAAAGTTCGATATGGTGAGGTTTGCCAGCTGTTTTCAAGATTTTTTCTCCTTTAGCATTTCCATCCTCATCATAAACAACCACTTTCAGTTCGCCTGGTTCATATACGACATCGTTCCATCTGATGCGGTATCTATCCAAAAGTTCAGTGTTCTTGCTGAAATCGGTTTCTTGAGTTTGGATTTTGGATTTTTTGCCTTGGCTCTTGCCGTTGACAAATAATTCCGCAGTTGGGTAATTTGTGTAGCAATAAACTGGTGTAACCTGGCCTTCCCTACCCGGCCATGTCCAATGCGGGAGTAAATGTATAGTCTCCTTGTCGCTCCATTTTGAGCGATATAAGTAATATCTGTCTTTTGGCAATCCAGCCAAGTCAAATATTCCAAAATAGCTGCTTCTGCTCGGCCAATATCCGTCGTATGGTGTCGGTTCACCTAAATAATCAAATCCAGTCCAGACAAACTCACCAATCACCCAGTCCTTGTCATCCTGAAGCACCCAGTCTTCCTCTGGAAGATTGCTCC
Organism: uncultured Prevotellaceae bacterium; assembly: GCA_900314125.1. Taxonomy (GTDB): domain Bacteria; phylum Bacteroidota; class Bacteroidia; order Bacteroidales; family Bacteroidaceae; genus UBA3839. The sequence continues at coordinate 6,208 of OMUD01000253.1, forward strand.
ATGAACAACATTCAACATCGTAGCCAGAACATTGACCATCATCATAGGCGTGGTTTTTTCTCAACTCTACAGGGAATTTATACACCCCTCTTGATGAGACGGTAGATGCCGTCTCACTGCCCAACAAAAAGCCATGGCGCAATTTCTCATATGCCTGGACATATTTGTGAGTGCGATAGTTCATGCCTGGCACATCAAGCACTTGAGCGAATCCTGTGGAAAGTGCATTGTCAATCCTGTCAAGTCCTGATGTCACCGGCCTCGTTTTGTCGATGTCATGGATGAAGTTTTGCAGACTACGTGCGATCGCGTTTCCATCCTTCATCCCTTGTTCCGGTATTTCGTTGCCAATTGACCACATGACGATTGAAGGATGCAACCGGTTTGAAAGCACTAAATTATTTAAGTCTCTATCCCACCATTCATTAAAGAAGCGGGCATATCCGTTTTTGCATTTAGGATAAATCCACATATCGAAGCTTTCAGCCATAACCATCATTCCCAAAGAATCACATAGATCCATCTGCCATTGAGATGGATGGTTATGACTGGTGCGGATAGCGTCACAGCCCATTTCTTTGAGAAGTTTGATTTGATGAGCTAAAGCTGCTTTATTGATGGCTGCTCCCAACATCCCAAGGTCATGATGTAGGCATACTCCTTTGATTTTTCTTGTTTTTCCATTCAGACAGAATCCGTTTTTCTCCGACACACTGACAGTTCGTATGCCGAAAGTGACAGTCTTGTCATCAAGAACCACGCCATTATCTTTTTCTAATTTTAAGTTGAGATGATATAACTGCGGATTTTCTGGAGACCAAAAACACACATCTTTCACGGTTTTTTTTACAGATAGATGGGAGCTTGAGACTGGAATTCGGTCTTGCAGCATCGGACAGTCTGTTGAAGATATAATCAGTGACAACGGGGCATCTTCCATCTCAACATCTTTTGTGAACTCAACATCAAGCTTCAGTTCTGCAGATTGATTATCAGTGTCAATCGCTTCAGTCACAACATTTATCCCCCATTCTTCAATAGCATTATCATGAGTCTGAATAAGTTTTACTGGTCTATACAGACCAGCTCCAGGGTACCACCTGCTGCTTTCGGGTAGATTTTCAAGTCTTACTGCCAATATATTCTCTCCTTCCTTATTTACAAAAGGAGTGATGTCAACAAAGAATGGCGTGTAACCATATTTATATTCACCAGCCAATTTTCCGTTGACATAAACCATTGGCTCAGCCATAGCGCCATCGAAGTTCAACCAAAATCGTTCATACTGTGAATCCAATTTGAAACGTAGCCTATACCATCCGGAACCAATCCAAGGAAGAGAACCCGATCGTCCCGTTTTTTCATTCGCCTCTGTCTCGCCATTTTGGACAATTGCTACAACTTGCTTGTCGATTTCCTTATCAAAAGGTCCGGAAATAGCCCAATCATGCGGCACTGAAACCGTCTCCCAAGAAGAGTCATCAAAATTGATATTAATATTTTCTTTATTGTCAGCACGTGAAAATTTCCAATTATCCTTAAGGAAGGTTTCTTTTCTTTGTGCAAAAACACTGATGCCACACAACATTAAGATGGTGAGTAACAAATGTTTTGAATAATGTTTTTTGATTGTCGCCATAGTCAATAAATATTAGTTAGATTAGTTATAAATCTGTTTATTTGGAATTAAAAAAGGATGACAAATGCTCATAATAGTCATTTTCCTGAATTGAATCCGGCAAGAAGTCCGCAAAGTACATTTTCACGTATGAGGTGTCGGTGTCACATGCTATCTTCAGATGATTTAAAGCTTCATCGATAATTCCTTTTTTCAGTAAAGCCACAGCCATAAGTGCGTGTTGGCGTCCTGATTTTTTTTTCTCTGCTGTCAACGACTCTGTAGCCGCAGTAAGCAGGCGCAATGATATGTCTTCATATTCAAAAGCTAAAAACCGAGATGCCACATCTGTGAGAATGTCGGGCGAAAAGTTGAATTTTTCTATTATTTCAACAAACAAGCTGATGGCATCTTCCACATTTCCTTTATGCAGTTTGACACATCCCTTGAGTAAAAGTCCGGTTCGATGTTTTGGTTTGTTTGCAAGCAAAAGGTTAAGAATATCCTCAGTCTTGTCAATTTCATCACATGCGTAAAGTAATTCGGCCAATTCCATGAGCTCATCTGTAATTTGCCGAGTATCAGGATGGTTCTTAACATGCTCAAATGGATGAATGAGATATTTCCGAACATTCGGATAATCCTTGAGGTTTAGATAACATTTAGCAATGGCAATATCCTGAGAAAAGTCGTTTGTCAGTTCTCTGTATCTAAGTAAGTATTGGATTGCCCTGTCGAAATTTCCCATTACTTGCATACATTGGGCATAGGTGACATTGGCAGGGATATCATCAGGATTGATGGCCAACGCATATTCCAATGAGGATGTTGCCTCGGCATAATGTCCGTTCATTTCCTGTGAAACCCCAAGTAAAGTCCATCCCATGTTGTAATATGGGTTTATTTCGAGGATTCCCGGTAATAATAACTCCATCAAGTCAAAATACTCTAAATTCCTGCAGATGTCTAATACCTGATAATCTTCTTTGAATCGCCCAATATGATTGAAGGTCTTTTCATATTGTCTTATCCACTTCCTTACGTAGTTTTCATGATGGTTATTTGTCAATTCAATATATGACATCATGATCCTATATCGAGCATCTCTCAGTGGACTGTCATGGTCGAATTTATCATCATATTGTCCATCTTCGAAACAGATTTCATCATAATCCTCATCCACATAAGCCAACCATTCATTGAATTTTTTTTCAGCCTCTTCAAATTGTTGGTCTAAGGCGCAAAGTAATTGGGCTTTCAGATATATGACATCATAATCTTCATCCACACTGACGTCAGCAATGATATTACGAGCTTTTGAGAAATCGGCACAGCAGATCATCACACCGGCATAGGCGATTTTTATCTGGACAGAAGAAGGGTGCACTCTGTAGCCAATATCTAATGCTCCCCTTGCCTCTTCCATATTACCTTTCTCAAGGTAATAATCAGATATATTGATGAAGTCATCACTGTCCATATAGAAAGAAACACCCTCCCGTTTCCGAGACAGAAAACGGGAAAGTGTCTCTTTAAAATCCTCAGAGTCAAAGTAGCTTTCGCTCATTATTTTGACTGTTTGACCCAGTTGTCGCGCAATCCAACTGTCTTATTAAACACAAGATGATCAGGTGTTGAATCGTAGTCTAAAGTGAAATAGCCAAGTCTTTGGAATTGGAGATAATCTAAAGGCTTAAATTGGCTGAGATATTTTTCAACATAGCAGTTGGTTCTGACTTCCTTAGAATTCGGGTTAATCAATTCGCGGAAATCTCTTTCATCTGCAGACGGGTTTTCCACAGAGAAAAGGCGGTCATACAATCGAACTTCTGCAGGCAAACAATGGTCACAACTCAACCAATGCAGAGTGGCTTTCACTTTTCTGTTAGAGTCAGGCATTCCACTCTTTGTCATTGGGTCATATTCACAATAGATTTCCTCAACTTCGCCGTTTTCATCTTTCTTGAACCCAGTACATTTGATGATATATGCATTCTTCAGACGGACTTCCCTTCCCACACTGAGACGATAGAACTTCTTAGGTGCATCTTCCATGAAGTCATCTTTTTCTATCCACAAATTTTTGCTGAACTCAATGGTGTGGGTTTTGCTTTCAGGATCTTCTGGGTTGTCAATTGCTTCCATTGATTCAACCTTTCCATCAGGATAATTGGTTATGACCAGCTTGACTGGATTGATGACAGCACTGACTCTTGTGGATCTTTTGTTCAAGTCTTCCCTTGCAGCAGCTTCAAGCATTGCATAATCATTCAATGCTTCATATTTAGTGTAACCAATCATGTCAATAAAGCGTCTTATAGATTCTGGGCTGAATCCCCTTCTCCTAAAACCACAAATGGTTGGCATACGAGGGTCATCCCAGCCATCAACCAATTTTTCCTGAACTAATGCCAATAATTTCCGTTTGGACATCACTGTGTATGTCAGATTCAAGCGGTTGAACTCAATCTGTCTTGGCCTATTGTCATTCAAGTCTTTACCTTCTTTCAGCTCATTAATGAAATAGTCATAAAGCGGGCGATGAACTTCAAATTCCAAAGTGCAGATAGAATGTGTGACACCTTCGAAAAAGTCGCTTTGGCCATGGGCAAAATCATACATAGGATATGCATTCCATTTGTAGCCAGTCTTATGGTGCTTGATTTTGATAATCCTGTAAATTATAGGATCCCTGAAATGCATATTAGGGTTTGCCATGTCTATTTTTGCTCTCAACACCATGGATCCCTCTTCAAATTCGCCTTTATTCATTCTTTCAAACAAATCAAGGCTTTCTTCCCATGGTCTGTTTCTGTATGGACTTTCTATGCCTGGAGTCTGGGGAGTTCCTTTTTGCTCGTTGATTGTTTCTTTACTTTGTTCATCAACATACGCTTTACCTTCCTTAATCAAACGTACGGCGAAATCCCATAGTTTCTGAAAATAATCAGATGCATAGTATATGTTACCCCATTTGAACCCCAGCCATTCTATATCTTCTTTAATGGCGTCCACATATTCAGTGTCTTCTTTCGACGGATTTGTGTCGTCAAACCTAAGATTGCAAACGCCACCATATTTTTCAGCCACTCCAAAGTCCATGCAAATAGCCTTTGCATGTCCGATATGGAGATATCCATTTGGCTCTGGTGGAAAACGAGTCTGCAATCTTCCTCCATTTTTACCATCTTCAAGGTCTTTCTTCACAGCCTCTTCTACAAAGCTGATGGATTCGTACTTCTCTTCTTGATTCTTTTCAATATTCATATAGTTGAGTTTTAATTTTTCTTAAATGGCAAAGTTACAAAATTTATTCTATTTTTCCTTCTGTTAAACCTGTTTTTTCACTTTCTATAAAGCTAAAACAATAAATAATTGTTTAAAATGCATCGAATTCACATTAAGATGCAAAAGGAATAATTTGTTTGGAGTATATAATAAATGCACAGAGTAGCTTTGTTGGTAACAATATGTCAGATTCTAATTATATTCTATAAAAAAATGATATGATTTATTTTCAACAAAGCTGTAATCAATGAATTTTGAATCACTTTATGTGCGGAAAATTAAGAAATGTTCATTTTTATGCTATTTAACATAAAAAAAACATTAGGACAAAAGATATAAAAAAGTTAAATTTGCAACGTTATCCTGAAAACAATCTTTTTACCTTAAAAACTAATACCTATTGAAAGTAAAGAAAGTGCTTCTCTGTGAAGAGAGGCGCTTTTCGTTAATACAGACAACAAATACAATTCAGAAAACAAAAAACAGTCAAAATGGAAAAGAAAAAGATTATATACTTTCATGGTTTTGGTTCATCAGGAGCAAGCGGAACAGTAGAAACCTTGCGAAATTTATTGCCGGATGCTGAAATCATAGCTCCTGATATCCCTGTAGATCCATTCGAGGCATTACCTTTTTTAAAGGCGTTATGTGAAGATGAACATCCGGATTTGGTGATAGGAACGAGTATGGGGGGCATGTATGCCCATCAAATGAGGGGATATAAGCGGATATGCGTGAATCCGGCATTGAACATGTCGTCAATGAGTAAAGTCCTCAAAACAGGCACCCATAAATTCTTCAATAGGCGGAAAAATAATGAGAAAGA
>OMUD01000101.1 GCA_900314125.1 uncultured Prevotellaceae bacterium
TAATAGTCGGCTACTGAACGATTGTTCGGCAGTCGGCTATTTTATTATACGATGGGATATATCTTACCAAATTTTTCACTCATAGTTATATTTATTTAGTTATTCATATTTCATTAAGTTGTTCCACAATTCATCCAACTTATCGGCATCTTCCTTGGAAAGCAATTGTCCTGAATGGCCTTTGCGCCAGTTGATGTCTGGTAACTCTTTTTCCAGAATCTCTACGTTGAGGGATGGCATTTCATCTGCAAGGACACAGTCCCAGCAGTCCATGTCCATATAGTGGCGAGGGATTCCTTTTCCTGCCCAATCTTCACCAGGATAAGGCTCACTGGTGAATTCCCCACAAAAGACGATTCCTTCCTTGTCGTCGCCGGTACGGAGCATATAGAATCGGTCGCCTTCATGTGCGTCCTCCCATTCATACACGCTCCAATTGAGAGCAAAGCCATCAGGATGATGATATAATGCATTCCGGTAATCGCCAAGCCTGAAGCTGCTGATGGTGGGATTCCAACGGAGGAGATAAGTTTTAGGCTTGCGCATCGGTTTCACATCGAACGCATCATACAGCTTTTTCCACTCCTCTTCAGGCATTTTCCGCAGAACGAACTGACCGGCATCCACCTTTTTGAAATATGGATTATTCTCCACGACCTTGAAGAAGTCTTTGACAGGAATGTCCTTCAGCTCATCATTATACGACAGGCACACATGTTGCGATATGCCGGCGAACGTGTCACTGAGATTGGTGAGCAGCACTGTTGTGATTTTTTTTCCATCAGGGGCGGTTACGTGGGCATCTCCCGCCTCCACAAAGTTGGAATAAGCCCATTGCAAATCCACAAACATATCCGCCACCTTGAACGTGAGGTCATCAATGTCCATGTCAGGATAGTCGTGCTTTGACGGAGCAAAAAATCCGTGATAGAATCCATTCACCAGAATGTGATGACCAAGATAAGGGCTTTCAATGACCGTCCTCATATTGATCAACCGCCATGTCACCAAGAGGGTGTAGTTCTCTTCCGTCAATTCAAACTGCTCATCGAGGTTGTCATCCATGAAGATTTGGCATTCAGGATAGCGTTCACGTAAGGCGTGCAGATAGGCGAATGCCAGCTTCACGTCACCGATTGAGCCGAGCCACGGAAGGTCAATATGCAGATGGGCGTTTTGCTTATGCAAGTAGGTCAGTTCCACACCCTGTGCCGACTCACCACATAAAACGGTGTTGAACCGTTCGTTTCCCTCTTCTTTGGTATCTGCCACAAAGATCTTGATTGTTGGAGAGTATTCTCCATCAGAGCAGAAATGTACCGCCTCATCAAACAGCCTGTTCATGTCGATGCCCTCTATGCCAAACACATGGAAAACATTTTTGTCGTAAGGCGGGTGCCAATCGTAAGACCGTCCCACCTCCACAAGCATACCGCTGACAGGATAATAGATGAGGCGCTTGATGACTTTCTCGCCAGCCGCTTCCAATGCTTGGGTATAGGCATCGAGCTGTCCGGCATACAGTCCTGCAAAATGTTCTGATTCCGGGTCGGTGACAGCCTCCACCTGCGGGAAAGTCTTGAAGTCGATGAGCACCGAGCCCTCAGGCGTTTGATAGACATAGTCGATGCTTCCCACCACCATGGTGCCATCGTCTTTCAACTGTCGGAAAGGACGTTCATGATAAACCGCAACGGGCTCTCCATATTCCCGCCTCATGAAATTCCGAAGTTTGTGCCAGGCGGTGATGATTTCGTTAGGATAAGGCAAGATTTCCTCCATGTGATGGGATTGGATGAGTTTGGCCACCTCCGGCACGCTCAACTGCTCGATGGCGGCATAGATGTTGTGGATGCAGTTTCCCACATCGGCATAACTGCGGTCCCACATCTTCGCACCGTTGATATGGATAAACCGCTCACTGCGGTAGATCACGCAGACCTCATTGGATTTGCCTTTAATTCCGCTTGGCGCCACCATTCGCAGTCCAGCCTCAGAGGGATTGTCGGAATGGTAATCCAGCATTCTGAAAACTTTCGATTCGGGTGCCGTTGCCTCCGCTAGGTTTTCAGGATATTCTGCCTTGACGATGTCGAACTTCACGCCTACACCGAGGACGTCGCCTCCTGCAATGTCGCCCGCATCGTGCAGTCCCACATCGTTGAGCCAGTTGAGTTCTTTTTTCGCCATCCAAGGCACGATGGTCATCACCTCCGAAGCCCTGGTCATTCCCACATAGAGCAAACGGGCGTTCTCTTCCATGCAGCGTCTGAGCAAGTCGGCATACATTTGGGATGCGAACAAGATGGAAGCGATGCTGTCCGGCACGTTTTTGCTTCTTGAGCCAAAGATCCAAGGCACGAGCCTGATGCACATTTCGGAATAAAAGTCATGGGCCGATGGAGTTTCCGGATGGTAATGATGAATGCCGTAGAATTCCTGCTTCAGCACCCCCATCGGCTCAAGGGTCTCATCCATAAGCAGGAACACATATTTCCATTCGAGCCCTTTCGCCCGGTGGTAGGTGAGTAGCTGAACTCCCTTGCCGCTTGCCGGCAGTTTAGCCTCGTTCTCCTCCAGGAAAGAGCTGAATCCGGCTGGAGTGGCAGGTTCTCCCATGTCGCTGCTCCGCTGCTCATACGTCTTTGCCACAGCGATGAGCGCCTTTACGTCGAGCATCGACTGCTCCACAGGTGTTCCCCACCGTTCCATCACATTCTTCACGTCGAGCTCCACCGCCAGTGTTTCCATAAGCGCACCGATTCCCTGATACATCACCCGTTGGCGGATGGCGTCCACCCGTCGGATCATCTCAGTGGATGAGAGCCACGGCTGACGTTCCTCCTTCGGTGCGTTGTTGTATTCGAGTTTGGAGTCGATGAGTGCCCCCACCCCCATGTTGTCCTGAGTGAGGAATGCTATCTCCGCCTTGGCCAGGTTGTCGCCAGGGTTTGTGGTGAGCGTGGTGAGCGCCATCATCAGTCTCACCGCCTTGCTTTCCGTGTTGAGGTCCATCTCCCGGTCGCAGTCGATGCCCAGCCCCTTCAGTGCTTCCTGCACATCGTTGAGCGAACTGTTGGTCCTGCCGAGCACGGCGATGTCTGTCAGTTTCACCTGCTCCCGTTCAACAACATTCTTGATGTATTGCGCCAGGTCGTCCACCTTCAGTTTCGTTGACCTTGGAGTCCGTTTTTCTGTGATATTGAGATAGCGCAACGGATGCTGTGCACGGTCTTCCACCTTGGTGGCGAACTGTTCTGGATGGCGCTCCATGGCTGCGTCCAGCTTCACCAAGCGCTCTGTGTTTTCACGGAACATCGGCTCAAAAATCTTCATAAAAGCCTTGTTGTTGGCATCCACGAGTGCCGGCACGCTCCGCCAGCATTCAGAAAGGTTGTGAGAGTGACATCCGTCGATGCCGTTCTTCTCAGCCACGGCGTCAGCCACCGATTTGGTGAGCATCCAGTCGCTCCCCCGGAATCCGTAGATGGCTTGCTTCGTGTCGCCCACCCAGTAGCTTTTCCTCACCACCTCAGCCAGTGTCATGAAGATCTTCACCTGTATGGGTGAGCAGTCCTGAAACTCATCCACAAAAAGATGGGTGTAGGTCCTTCCAATTTCTGCCGCCACCTCCTCGTCCTGCAGGAGTTTGTGCATATAGTGCTCAATGTCGCTGAAATCGACGATGCGCTTATTCAGCTTATACTGCGTGAATTGCTCGTTCCATTCTTTTGCCAGCCGGAAGATGGTTTGTACATACTTCTCCTGAAGGTCATATACCTCCTGACTTTTCCATAGGTCGGCCGCCTTCTGAAAAGCATCCTCGAGAATGGCGGGCGGTTCCACCCCCTTTGGCAATGCCGGCAGGTCATTCAGCAATTTAGCAAAGTCCCTGTACCATTC
>OMUD01000104.1 GCA_900314125.1 uncultured Prevotellaceae bacterium
AACTAAATAACAAAACTATATTTAAAAACTATAATCAAATGAAAATGCTGACTAATTTGACTGTTAGAAAAATGGCGACGATGGCGTTCTGCCTGATGTTGCCTTTCGGTGTTTCAGCTCAGTCAACGGCAAGTCTCCAGAATGCCGTCAAAACGGCTGAGACTTTCTTCTCAACTGCTGTGCTGACCGACTATATGCCTGGAGCTGTGGAGAACTACCGAGATGCCTTGCTGGCAGCTAAAGCATGTCTGGCGCAGACATCGGTGACACAGACTGTGATTAACGCCAGAACCACGGCACTCACCACTGCCAGGACCACATTGAACAGCAGCAAGGGTAAGTCTTACGATGTGGAAGCACTGCCCGAAGGCTATGATGCGGAACGTGGTTTCCGCCATCCGGGAGGACTCCACACCAAAGCTGACTTCGACCGCATCAAGCAGCAACTGAAGGATGGAAATTCCAAGGTCACTGCAGCTTACAACAAACTGAAAAATGCTGCCTACGCGCAAGCGTCAGCCGGCACCAATCCGGTAGCGACTATTGTGAGAGGCGGGGGCTCTGGTGAGAATTATATCAATGCGGCAAGAGGAGCTGCCATCGCCTATCAGAACGGACTACGGTGGCAGATAGAAGGCAACGAGGCGTGTGCCAAACATGCCGTGCAGGTGCTGATGAGCTGGGCAAGAACCACCACGGCCATCGGGGGAGACAGCAACTATGCGCTTGCTGCCGGACTCTATGGCTATGAGTTCGCTCAGGCGGCTGAGCTCGTGCGCGACTATCCTGGATGGAGCGAAAGCGATTTCAATGAATTCAAACAGTGGATACTCAATGTTTGGTACCCTACATCCATGAGATTCCTCAGACACCGGAACGACACATGGGAAAACCCTGACCATTGGTGGGAAGCACCGGGACATTACTGGTCGAACTGGGGGCTTTGCAATGCGCTTGCGGTCATTTCATACGGTGTGCTTTGTGATGATGTCTATATCTATAACCAAGGCATGTCGTTCTTCAAATATGATCAGGTGGGAACATTTGTCAACCCACGTACCGCAAACCCGATTAAGACTGATGGACTGACGGAATTCCTCGGCAACTTTGTGGTGACCACCTCTAAGAGCGATTTGGAGACTGGAGCATACGGTGAGTTGGGACAGACGCAGGAGAGCGGACGTGATGCCGGACATTCTGTCATGGCACTTGGGCTGGCCATCGATATCGCTCACCAAGGTTGGAATCAAGGCGACGACCTCTTCTCTTACATGAACCATCGTCTGGCTGCCGGCATCGAATTTGTGGCAGCACAGACACTGAGTGTGGAAGGACTTCCGTGGACTAATCTGATGCGCATTGAGAAAGCCTATAGTGGCTATGACGGAAGGGAATGGGTGATGACCGGACCGGCACTCGATGCACAGATGCGTCCGTACTGGGGAACCGTCATTGGGCACTACGAAGGTATCAAAGGTGTGGAGATGCCGTTCTCCAAGCGTGCTTACAACAACATGGGTATTGATGAGGGTGGACAGGGTGCCACCAGCGGTGGCTACGACCATCTTGGCTATTCCGTGTTGATGAACACCTACGATGGTGTGGCACCAGCTGAAAAGGTGCCAACGGAACTCTCTCCGAAAATGGAATACACCGGTTCGCTGACCGACCTCATCCCTTCTTTGGCAGTGGAAAGGAAGCTTGGCAATATCAATGGAACGACTATCAGCCATAATGAGTTGGGCGGACTCATCAACCACTACCGCACCAACAACAATGTGGGACTGCCGAAAGGACATACCGTGAAACTCATGCCTCAATTGCCGGAAGGCGAGACCAACACCGGCAAATGGGAATGGAGCACGGGAGAGACCACGCAGGACATCACCGTTTCAACCGACAAGAGCTATATCTATAGAGTGACCTACACAAATGCCAATGGCGTGAAGAGTGAGCAGGCTTTCTCCCTCGCCACACAGGGCGACTGCAACCCAATGAAAATGACAGCAACCGCGCTGGTGAACGACGCAGAGGTGGATCCCGAAAACATTGTGGCTTTCTATGGCGATAAGGTAACGATGCGGCTCAATGGTGGTGGCGGCTATGGCACTTATCTCTGGGACAACGGCTCCACCAGCAGTGAACTCTCCTTGAATTATGTGGTGCGCGACAGAGCTGTCAGTGGCATGTTTATCTCTCAAGGCGGAAGAAAACAGCCGTTCACCTTCAACATCAAAGTGCAGACCATCCGGCCTTGCATCTCGGTCAATGGGGTGGTAATGGAGGACACGCTCTCTGCTATCGTCAATCCAGACGATGAAGTGATTCTCCAGCCTATGGTGTCGGAAGGATTCGTGAACCCAACGTTCGCATGGAGTGATGGAAGCACCGACAAGAGCCTTAAAATAGCTAAGGTGGAAACCTCGGGCGACTATACGTTCAACATATCTACAGAGGACGTGTCGCTCTCCCACACATACGAGATCTATGTGCTGGATGACCGGGAATATGATCTTGAAAACGGTGACTATGTGATTGTGGAGAAGGCCACGGGAAGGGCGCTGACCTACCAGGACGAAAAGCTGGTGTTTGCTGACTTGGTGACTGATGCTGATGGCTTCAACCATCCGTCGCAGGTGTGGACCACGGAGCAGAACGTGACGGCACAAGGCAAGATCCGCTATTATTTTGGTCTGCTTGAAAACGGCAAGCGGTTGTCCATCGCCGCACGCTTGGTTGATGGCACCGGAAGTTCTTTTGTCATCACTGGCGCCAAAGGAGCGGATGAGGTGAACATCAAGAGCACGCTGTCGAAATACTGGACGATCAAGGAGGATGGAACACTCGCTATCAACGGTACCGAGCTGAAAGGATTTCCATATCTGATAATCCCTGCAAAAATCAATCCAACGGGAATCTCAGAGATTGCTGTGGAGGAAACCATGGCTCAGGGCATGGTGTTTGACCTCGCTGGACGCAGGGTGAGCACCATGAAAAAAGGTATCTATATCGTTGGAGGAAAGAAAGTTCTCGTGAAATAGCTGTTCTCCTGATCAGACAAAAAAGTCCGGACACCTACAGGTGCCCGGACTTTTTATATAGCCATCTGTTTGTGATAAGACGGTTTGGATTTTTGGCGTTGACGCCTTATTCCACAGGCTCCAGCTTGATAAAGAACAGGTTCACGCTCTTGTCCTTTGTCAATGTGTAGTTGCCAGGTTCGAGTGTCTGTGTGTAAGTGTTGCCTGAACCACTGATTTTATTGCCGTTCACTTTAATGCTGGCGGTTTCTGACGGACCGAAATAGAGCGTCATATTCATACTCTTGGTCAGAGAGAACTTGATATTGGTTTCGCTCTCAATCTTCAGGCAGGTGGTGTATTCCACGCCGTCGATGGTCACCTTTCCCTTGCTGTTTGAGCCGTTGCCGTTCGTCACGGTGAAGAGGGAGTTCGAAGGAGTGCCGCTCTTGTCGAATGAGCAGGTGATGGTGCCCTCAGGAGTAGGGGTGACCTCACCGCCTGGTTCGTCACCGCCGCCAGGTTCATCGCCACCGCCAGGTTCGTCGCCGCCGCCTGGTTCTTCACCACTGGATGCGTCCTCAGTGAAGAAACCGACGAGAGCTGGTTTGTAGGAGTCTATCTCAGTCTCAAAAATTGCGTCTGGCGATGAGTCGGTATCCTCGTTGCCGTTGTTGTCGGCAAAGGTGTGCGTGATGTCGCCGTGGTTGAGGCGGCCGGCACCGTAATAGCCTTTCACGATGGATGGAACATCTTCTGCCGCATCCGGCGTATAGGTGTACATCAAGCTGGTGTCGGTGTCGAAGTTGTTGTAGGAGGTTCCGCCCTGGCGGGTCACTTCCGTTGCAGGCACTTTCTCCTCGCGGCTGGAGGTTTCGTAAGCATCATAGCCGGTGGAGGCAGGGGCGGCCTGTGTGTAGTAGCGGAAGTTTTTGGCAGAGCGGTCGATGTGGTTGCCATAGGCCTTGATCATTCCGCCGTTTTCACCGGAGAAGGTGCCGCTTCCCAGTGCGTCGGTGCCTTGAAGCGAGCTGAGCATTGGCTTTTTCGTGTTGAGGAAATAGTTGTTCTCCACAAACACGCTTGCGCCGGTGCAGGCTCCGACACCAAACTTGCCGCAGTTGTCATAGTAGTTGTTCCACACGTGTACGCTCATTGTCCGCACACGTGGGTGGCGTGAGTCGGAGTGGTCGAACCAGTTGTGGTCGTAGCTGATGTAGTTCGGTCCACTCTCGTTCTTCATGCCGAACATGTTCGACTTGCCGGTGTCCCAGAAGCGGCAATAGCTCACGGTCACGTATTTGGAGTCGGCCTTCACGTCGATGGAGCCGTCGCCTTTTTCATGGTCGCCTGAACCATGCTTGCCATAGAACATGTCGAGATGGTGTATCCAGATGTTGCTGTTGTCGGTGTCGAGGGAGATACCGTCGTCCATGGAGCGGAGGACGGCGAAGTTGCGGAATTCCACACTCTTGCAGTTGCGGACAAGGAATCCGAAGCCTTTCACCGTGGCGTCCTCACCTATGCCTTCGATGGTGATGTTCAGCTCGCTGTCGGCTTTCCGCCCTTTGATTTGGATGCCCTCTTCCTTGCTGCCGAGCGAATCGAGGTCGGCTGTGCTCACCAT
>OMUD01000035.1 GCA_900314125.1 uncultured Prevotellaceae bacterium
TGTATTTTGAGTTCCATACAGATATTTCTTAAAATGTTAATTTCTTGTATTCCTAAATCCCTCCATATTCACATATCTTCTTTTCATAAATCTTTTGTAAATATTCTTAATCCACAAATCGGAGAATAATGTTCCCAGCAACCCGATGATAAGCATGATGACGGATGCCGTTTCTTTACCTAAGAAATGAAGCAAGGTTGTCATAATAATCATCGGGACAAACAATGCCACCATAGAAACGATAAATTGAGTTTTTGAATTTGTAGTTTTCACCGTAATTTGAGCATTGAGAGGCATTGTGTTATTGTTATAGACCGCTTGTTGGAAAAGGAACGGGAACACACACCCTGACACAAAAAACATGCTGCCTAAAATCTCGATAAATTCAAACTTTCCTTTCATTACAGGGAACAATGCAAACAAAAACGGAATCAACAACATAGCGCAATTGTAATAGTATTTTGCCTTTAGCAGATTGAATACCGATTCTTTCCTCGACATAAGAAAATCTATATAGTTGCCTTCTGGACACATGACAGAGCCCAAGGTAATTGTTCCGAGGCAAGCAAAACAATACATACAGATAAAGCACTCCATGAATGTGGAGTTATCATAGACATCAGTAAATGCGAAAAGGCAATTAAAGATAACAACAAGAATCAAGCCAGATAAGAAAGCTTTCTTAACCGTCTTATTGCGTTTGACGGACTTGATTTCAAGTTTGAGGTACTCACCAATGGTTCCGTATCTGCTCAGCCATGCCATCTGACTGGACTTCACATCTTGCACCTTCTCCACTTTGGAAATTTCATCATACACACAACTGAATTGCAGTTTTCTGTTGATTATAAAAAGAACAGCCATTGCAATCAGAATTGAAAGCATCCCCAGCGGATTGAAATCCAAGAAAGTACGTCCTAAGTGCATACATCCTTTGAACAGCCATTGTTGTCCAAAATCAGCAAAAATACCAGTATAACCCAAAATACCATAAATTGCAATCGGTATCAGATAGATAAAAGAATTGACCCTTGCCAAAGTCCTCCACAACAGATACCAGAGTCCATTCATGGCATAAAGGAGCACCCACCCAACATTGAAAAGTACGAATCCAAAAAATCCATAGAATTTCGTTACAGCAAACAGTGAGAATGGCACCCAAAAGAAGAGCCAGAAAAGGTTATACGGGGTCAGAACCGTCCTTATCATAAAGACATCGATGATTCGCCGCTCGCCAACGGGCATCAGCTTATAGGGTTTAAGCCGCTGAGCAGGCATTTCCTGGAAAGACAGTCTAGTGATGAAATCAAATGCCAGGAAGAAGACCATTGAGCCGTTAAGCACATCGAAAATCTCATAACTGAGATTATCAATCTGCCCTACTGCAAATCCAAAAAACATAAGATAAACAGCCCAGAAAGCAATGAATATATATACAAATGCTTTCATAAACTTGTTTTGCTCTATCAAGGGATGCCTTTTGGCAGCAAGTTTCTCATTCCTGCTTATCAGTTTATAAAGACTAAAGAAAGAATGCATCAGAATAAAGGTATGAAGAAAATGCTAATGATTGTAGTATCAATTCAGACTCATCAGATATTTTTCCGCTTCCATAGCAGCCATGCATCCTGATCCGGCAGCCACCACAGCCTGACGGAATGTCGGGTCTGCTACGTCGCCTGCAGCAAAAACACCTGGAACATTGGTTTTTGTGGATTTACCTTCCGTGATGATGAAACCCGTTTCGTCGGTGTTGACCCAAGGTTTAAAGATATCCGAATTAGGCTTATGTCCTATAGCAAGGAAGAAACCATCGATAGGCAGGTCATAATGACGTTCGTCTGCCTCACCTTTTCTATGCACCAAGTGTGCCCCTTCCACACCGTTTTCGCCATAAAGACCTTCTGTATTGGTTTCAAACAGTATTTCAATCTTTTCATTCTCCTCAACCCGTTTCTGCAAAATTTTTGAAGCACGAAGGAAAGGTTTTCTAACAATAATGTAAACTTTAGATGCAAGTCCGGCAAGATAGAGTGCTTCACCACAAGCCGTGTCGCCACCTCCAACAACGGCGACGACCTTTTTCCTATAAAAGAAACCATCGCAAGTGGCACATGCGCTCACCCCTTGTCCCATATATTTCTTCTCATCATCAAGTCCAAGAAATTTAGCAGAAGCTCCTGTGGCAATAATCACAGCATCAGCGGTCACCTGCGACCCATCATCAAATGTAAAGGTGTATGGCGCATTTGAGAGGTCAGACTTCACACATACCTTAGTCCTGATTTCAACATTGAATTTTTCAACCTGCTTACGCATCAGTTCCATCAGATCGAACCCTGACAAATCTTCCGGATGCCCGGGAAAATTTTCCACAGCATCGGTTATCGTCAGTTGTCCTCCCGGTTGCATGCCTTCATAGAGAACAGGATTGAGGTTTGCTCTACTTGCATAAATCGCAGCAGTGTATCCTGCTGGACCTGAACCTATAATCAAACATTTAAGATGTTCCATAGTGTTATTTGTCAGTATATTTTAGTGTTAATAATCTTTGTCTATTACCTCAAGTCAACGACTTCATATCCAGGATAAGACTTGGAATTGAAATTAAAAGATGAGGACTTGTATTTTTTGTCAACCTTAAAGGTATTTAATACAATGCTCATGCGCGACTTAGCCATGACCAGTTGGATGCTTTTCGGTTGATAATTACCCTTAGCAAGAGTGAGAATCACATATTGAAGGTCTTCATTGTGTTTTTTAGGGGTCAACTTCACGGTATATATATTATTGGCATTTGACACCAAAGAGGGATTAAAATCCTGTTTATAGGTTTGAATGAAATAATATGGATTGTTGGTTGAAAGTTCATCTTTATCTGGTTCTGACACATTCACCTCTTCATTTTCTTCAACCAAAGTCCACATTGTCTTTCCATTAAACCAAATCATAGTACCGCCAATTTTATTGACATACTTATTGCCTTGAATTACAATTCCTCCAGTAGAAGTTCGGTTCTTTCCACCTTCTGTATAGGTAAGCGTATAGTTTGACACCACACTTTTGTGTTTTTTGAAAGCGGCAGAAGCATTGTCCATTATGCTTGCCGCATCCTGTGCAATAGCAACAGCGGCAAAGCACAAATAAAACAAAGTAGTGTAAATAATTTTGTTTCTATTCATCATGTCGATAAAATTAGTTGTTAACACCCAAAGTATTGAGAATGCTGTCGAGTGTGATTAAGTCAGAAATGAGTACATCACGCGGTTTTGAACCTTGTTGCGGTCCAACGATTCCAGCGCGTTCCAGTTGATCCATAAGCCTTCCTGCTCTGTTGTAGCCAATTGAGAACTTTCTCTGAATAAGTGACGTGGATCCGGCATTCTGTCCCACAACCATTTTTGCCACATCGGCAAACATTGGGTCGAGATGTGCCATATCCACATCTTTTCCGCCCGCATCTCCATCTTCGCTTGGGGGCTCTGGCAGGTATGTCATCTCTGGATACTGCTGTTGCTTCGAAATAAAATCAACGATTTTTTTCACCTCAGGCGTATCCACAAATGCACATTGCACTCGAACGGGGTCAGCATTCTGCAGATAAAGCATATCTCCCCTACCTATCAGCTGGTTGGCACCCGGTCGGTCAAGAATGATTTTTGAATCGATTCCCGATGTCACCCTGAAAGCAATGCGTGCAGGGAAGTTAGCTTTGATCGTACCTGTAATGATATTGGTTGTAGGACGCTGTGTGGCAATAATCATGTGGATTCCGATGGCACGTGCAAGCTGTGCAATACGGCAGATAGGAAGTTCCACTTCTTTACCTGCAGTCATGATAAGGTCACCAAACTCATCAATGATGACCACATAATACGGCATGAACATGTGACCTTCAAGCGGATTGAGTCGTCTTGCCTTAAAGAGGTCATTGTATTCTTTTATATTTCTCACATGTGCTTTCTTGAGCAACGCATACCTGTCGTCCATCAACTTGCACAATGCCTTCAAGGTTTTTACCACCCGGTCATTGTCGGTGATGATAGGTTCGTCCTCATCCTCCAGCTTAGCCAAAAATTGGTTGGCTATAGGGCTGTACACGCTGAATTCCACCTTCTTAGGGTCCACCATGACGATTTTCAATTCTGAAGGATGTTTCTTGTAAAGTAAGGAAGTGACGATAGCATTCAATCCAACAGACTTACCCATACCAGTGGCACCAGCAACCAGCATGTGAGGAGCTTTTGCCAAATCCACCATGAAAACCTCATTGGTGATGGTTTTTCCAAGAGCACAAGGCAAATCCATGGTAGTTTCTTGATATGTCTTGCTATTGAGAATGCTCTCCATCGAAACGATGCACTTCTTCTTATTAGGAACTTCAATACCGATGGTGCCTTTTCCCGGAATCGGCGCAATGATACGAATTCCCTCAGCGGCAAGACTCAATGCAATATCATCTTCCAGATTACGTATTTTGGTAATACGCACACCTTCAGCAGGTGTAATTTCATAGAGAGTGATGGTCGGACCGATGGTAGCCTTGATTGAGCTTATCTCAACTCCAAAACTTTTCAGCACATGGATAATCCTCTCTTTGTTCTCATTCTGTTCTTTCAAGTCGATTTTTGGAGAAGATTCCACATCGCTCTTGATTAAGCTCAAAGGTGGGAATTTATAATGTTCCAAATCCAATCTTGGATCGTAAGGGGTGTCAATATCCCCACGCTTGATTTCACCTTTTCCCTTCTCTGTTTCCCGAGGTTTGTCAATCGTGAATGTTGGATCAATATTCTTATCTTCTTTTACGTCCGAAGCCTCATTCTCCTGAACCTTTTCTTTTTCAGTTTCCCAATACACATCGTCATCCAAGATAACTGGTCCCTTATTCACATCCTTCGTCACATCAAGGTCATCACCAATTGAGTCCTTATCGTTGATAGCCACCAAATTACCATCTTTATCGTAAGTGATGGTGCTTGACTCTGGATCAGTGAAGGTCGTTGGTTCAGTTGATTCATCGGCAGCATCTTTCTCCTCACTATTGCCATTCACTTTCTCTTTCAACTTATCCGCAAGCTCTCTCAACCTGTTGATTTTGCCAACTCTGAGCGTCTTAGTCACATAATCAATTGTGTTGGTGCTGAGATACACAAGAAAAACAAGGATAGAGATAACAATAAGTATGATAACTCCCGCCTTTCCGACCACATTCTCAAGCAAAGTGTCAAGTTTACGCCCATGATCGCCTCCAAACGACACAGCAGAATTATTATCCGGAGAAATGACCGCCACCACAAAACTCAACCATATCATGATGATTGCCATGATAACAAAAATCTTCAATAGATTGAATTTATAGGATCCGATAAGATGCAACCCAGCCACTATCATGAATGCCGGAATGAGATATGAAGCTATACCAAACCCCTTGTTGACGAAGTTTTGGGCTGCCATCAAGCCAAGTGTTCCACATGCATTCTTATCAGAACTTGAGAAAATGAATGAAGTGAAAGCCACTATAAGGAAAAGGGCAATGAACAGAAGCAATATACCAACAGAGAATGCCACGATTCTTTTAGTAGGCATATCGTCCTGAGTACTTTTGCTTTTCGTTTTATTTTTTGCTTTGCTATTTGTTTTCTTTGCTGCCATTTAATAAAAAACATCTAATTTATACAGAACAATAAAATACTCATCATTATTGGTGCAAATTTAGTAAAATAATTTAGAAT
>OMUD01000167.1 GCA_900314125.1 uncultured Prevotellaceae bacterium
GAATTGCAAAATTAGAGAAAAAAGATGAGAAAACGCACAAAATGCCAAAAAAGATGAGACAGCACAATAAAGGAGGAGAATATTCGTTATATAAATGTTTATAAACAAAACCCGGGTGAGTCTGCCCTGCATGGAACGAGGAATCTCAATCCCTACAGGCAGGATGTTTTTTTGTGTTTGAACCAACATCTTAAGCATTGAAATCGAGACGACTATTTTATTTGCTGATATTGAGTTTCAGCTTGAGCGCCATTGCCGGCATCGGCAATAGCGTGTGGTTTTCGTCATCCCTGATTTCCAAATTTTCCAACACCCAACCATCCATCCCGACACACGAGTCCACATTACAGCCCGATGCCATCGCACCGGCATCCAGGCCGATGGTGGATGCAGATTTCACCATTCCTTCTCTTCCCCTCGTGGCATCCGCAGTAGCGGATGTTTCAGAAGAGGCACCGGTTGACACTGTGCCCAAGCGCAAGGTAAGGAGAAGCGACTATCCCGACGATGAGCGTCCCGAGGAATACTCGTTCGACCTTCAGGACCCTGAGAACCTGAAACCCGAGGCAGGTGAATACGACGAGAAGCACAGTCTCTACCGCGTGGGATCGAAACTTGGCGACAACTTCCTGAGCGCCCCATATCTGATGACGCCTCAGGAATACGTTCGCTGGACCGAGCGCAACTCCATCAACAAGTATTTCAAAGAGCGCAATGACTCTTTGTTCGTACGTAAAGGTAAGGAGAAATTTGACTTCACGAACATGCATTTCGACCTCGGTCCGGCAGAGAAGATTTTCGGTCCGGGCGGTGTTCAGCTGAAGACCCAAGGCTCCGCAGAGCTGAAAATCGGCTACAACTACAAGTTCACCGACAACCCATCGCTTTCGGAGCGCAACCGCAAAACCACCAGCTTCGATTTCGACGAGAAAGTGAACCTGTCGATGAACGCCAAGATTGGCGACAAGATGGACTTCAACCTGCGTTACAACACAGACGCCACCTTTGACTTCGACTCGAAGAACCTGAAACTGAAATATGAGGGTAAGGAAGACGAGATTGTGAAGCTGATTGAAGCTGGTAACATCACGTTCCCTTCCAACAACTCGCTGGTTCAGGGTTCCTCCTCGCTGTTCGGTGTGCGGACTGACCTCCAGTTCGGCAAGCTGAACCTGCAGATGGCCATCAGCCAGAAAAAATCGAAATCAAAGAGTGTGTCGTCGGACGGTGGCACCCAGCTGACCCCGTTCGAGTTGGAAGCCTACGACTACGATGAGAACCGTCATTTCTTCCTTTCGCATTATTTCCGCAACACCTACGACAAGGCCTGCTCCACCCTTCCGAATATCACCTCCGGTGTGACGATCAACCGCATTGAGGTGTGGGTGACGAACACGACGGGCCAGACAGAGAACACGAGAAACATCATCGGTCTGACCGACCTTGCCGAGCACGATAAGATTTCGAACTCACAATGGATTCCAGGCAGCACATTACTCCCAAGCAACGCATCAAACAGCCTGTACAATTCGATGTCGACCACTTATTCCGGGTCGAGGATTTCCGACCAGACCACCTCCGTTCTTGATCCGGTGATGACCGGCGGCGTGGACTACGAGAAAGTGGAGAACGCCCGTCTGTTGACCCCGAGCGAATACACACTGAACCGCTATCTGGGTTATATCTCCCTGCGCACCACTCTCCAGCCGAACAACGTGCTTGCCGTGGCATACGAATACACCTACGGCGGCCAGACCTACCAGGTGGGTGAGT
This sequence comes from uncultured Prevotellaceae bacterium, assembly GCA_900314125.1. Classification (GTDB taxonomy): domain Bacteria; phylum Bacteroidota; class Bacteroidia; order Bacteroidales; family Bacteroidaceae; genus UBA3839. The sequence goes on from OMUD01000167.1 coordinate 1,774, forward strand.
TCTCGAGCGACATCAAGGACAACGACCAAGCACTATACGTGAAGCTGCTGAAGAACACGAGCAACTCACCGAAGATGGGTAACTGGGACTTGATGATGAAAAACGTCTATTCGCTGAACGCCATGTCGGTTCAGAAAGAGCGGTTCAAACTTGACATCAAATACTACAGCGACACGAACGGCTCATATCTGAGCTATATCCCAGAAGATGTTTTCAAGCAGACCACCCTGCTGAAGATGATGAACTTGGACCGTCTGGACGACAACAACAAAACAAACCCTAACGGCAAGTTCGACTTCATCGATGGCTACACGATCGATGCCACCTCTGGCCGCATCATCTTCCCTGTGGTGGAGCCGTTCGGCGACTGGCTGCGTTCCAAACTGGGTGGTGGCGCATTGGCCGACAAATACTGCTACGACGAGCTGTACGACTCCACGAAGGTGGTGGCCAAGCAAGTGTCGGAGAAGAACAAGTTCTCGTTCACCGGTGAGTTGAAAGCCTCGTCGGGCAGCGAGATCAACCTGGGTTCGGTGAACATACCTCAAGGTTCGGTGAAAGTGACCGCCGGCGGTGTGGACTTGGTTGAGGGCACCGACTACTCGGTGGATTATGCGATGGGCCGCGTGACAATTCTTAACCAGAGCATCATCGATGCCGGCACGAAAGTGAACGTGAGTCTTGAAAGCCAGTCGGAATACTCCACGATGCGCAAGACGATGCTGGGCTTGAACTGGAGCTACGACTTTACGAAGAACTTCCAGATTGGCGGTACGTTCATGCGTGTGCATGAGAAACCGCTGACTACAAAAGTGCTGAACGGCTCAGAGCCGCTGAACAACACCATCTGGGGTTTGAACATGAACTGGAAAGCCCAGTCGCAGTGGCTGACGAACCTGCTCGACCGCATACCTCTGATCAACGTGACCCAGCCGTCGAGCATCTCGTTCAGCGGTGAGTTCGCACAACTGATAGCCGGTGAGCCTACGAACGTTCAAGGCGGCGCCTCCTATCTTGACGACTTTGAATCGACGAAAAACAAGATAGACGTGAGTCTTCCGTATCAATGGATGCTCGCCTCCACCCCTTCCAACCTGGAATACGGCAACCTGACGAACGACGTGCGCTACGGCTACAACCGCTCCCTGCTGGCATGGTACAACATCGATCCGCTGTTCACCCGCCGCAATTCATCCCTTACTCCAGGCCACATCAAAGGCGACCTTGACCAGCTTTCGAACCACTACGTGAGGGAAGTGTTTGTGAGGGAAGTCTATCCTAACCGTGACACCAACCAGGGCGAGAGCAACACCCTCCCAATCCTTAACATGGCCTACTATCCTCAAGAGCGCGGTCCCTACAACCTGGACCCCGACCTGGATGCCGACGGCCACCTGAACAACCCTAAGAAGCGGTGGGGCGGAATGATGCGCAAGATAGACGCAAGCGACTTCGAGACGAACAACGTGCAATATATAGAGTTCTGGCTGCTCGACCCGTTCATCTACAACAGAGACAGCCACCAAGGCGGTGACTTCTACATCAACCTGGGTGACGTGAGCGAGGACGTGCTGAAAGACGGCAAGAAATTCTACGAGAGCGGCATGCCAGTGGGCAACACAGGCAACTACACAGAGACCCTGTGGGGGCGTGTCCCTTCAGAGAAGAGCGTGGTCTATTCGTTCAGCACGGAGAGTGGCGCGCGCCAGCGTCAGGACGTAGGTCTGAACGGTCTGACCCACAGTGAGGAGCGGAGCTTCGGCATCTACAAAGACTATCTCGACGCCGTTCAGGGCAAGATATCCCAAGCCGCCTACGACTCCATCTTTGAAGACCCGGCCGGCGACGGCTACCACTACTACCGCGGCAGCGACTTCGACGCCCGCCAGGCCTCCATCCTGGAACGCTACAAACACATCAACGGCACAGAAGGCAACTCTCCGAACTCGAGCGAGAGCGGCGAAAGCTACAGCACTGCCTACAAGACGACCCCAGACGTGGAGGACATCAACCAGGACTACACGATGAACGAATACGAGAATTTCTTCCAATATAAAGTGAGTCTGCGTCCTGGCGACCTGGCCATCGGCAAGAATTTCATCGTCGATGAGCGCCGCACAAAAGTGAAGCTGCGCAACGGCCAGAGCGAGGAAGCCACCTGGTATCAGTTCCGCATCCCAGTGGATGAATATGAGAAGAAAGTGGGCAGTATCAATGACTTCTCGAGTATCCGGTTCATGCGAATGTATTTGACGAACTTTGAAGAGCCGGTGGTACTGCGTTTCGCCTCCTTAGACCTGGTGCGCGGTGAATGGCGCAACTACACCCAAACCCTGTTTACTGGCAACAAACCGAGCGTGAGCGGCCTTCTTCGCACCTCAGCCGTAAACATCGAAGAGAACAACGACAAGATGCCAGTGAACTACGTGCTGCCTCCAGGTGTGACCCGCATTCAGGATCCGGAGCAGCCACAGCTGAGCCAGGAGAACGAGCAGGCACTGGTGATTGAGGTGGAGAACCTCGCCTCCGGTGACGCCCGTGCCGTTTACAAAACTTTGAACTACGACCTGCGCAAGTACAAGCACCTGCAGATGTTCGTCCACGCCAACGCGATGGAAGGTGACACCCAGCTTCAGGACAACCAGATGAGCGTGTTCCTGCGTATGGGTTCCGACAACAAGAGCAACTACTACGAATATGAGATTCCGCTGGTGCTGACTCCAGCCGGCCACTACGACACCTACTCCTCCCAAGGCTGCAAGGCCGTGTGGCCAGAGGAGAACATGCTCGACATCGACTTTGAGAAACTCACCGCCGTGAAGCATGAGCGCAACAAAGCCCGCGCCCAGGGTGCCGCCAGCTACACCGACCTCTACTCCACCTACGACGATGACCGGCCAAACAACAAGATCAGCGTGATGGGTAACCCATCGCTGGGTGAGATCAAGACGATGATGATCGGTGTGCGCAACAACGGAAAGCAGACCAACAGCGTGGAGGTGTGGGTGAACGAGCTGCGCATGAAAGGCTACAACAACGACGGCGGCTGGGCAGCCCAAGGCAACCTGAACGTGCAATTGAGCGACCTTGCCAGCGTGAACATGACCGGCCATGTGGAGACTGACGGCTTCGGCGGACTGGAACAAGGCGTGAACGAGCGGCGCGACGACAACCTGTACGAATGGAGCTTGACCACCCAATGGGAGCTTGGCAAGCTGTTCCCTGAGAAATGGAAGATGAGTCTCCCAGTGTACTATTCCTACTCTTGGCAGAAAATTTCTCCAAAATACAATCCGTTCGACACCGACATGCTGCTGAAAGACGCCCTCGACGAGCTTGAAGGCTTTGAGCGCGACTCCCTGGCCTCCATCACTGAGACAGTGACGAAGAACAAGAACTTCTCGCTGTCGAACTGGAAGTCGAACTATGCGAGCCGTGTTCCGATGCCATGGGACCCAGCCAACTTCACTTTCAGCTATTCCCACAGCAAGCGTGAGATTTCGGGCGAGACCATCGTGTATGAAATCAACCAGGACTGGAAAGCCAACCTGTCGTACAGCTACAGCCCAAAATACAAGACATGGGAGCCATTCAAGAACTTGAAAGGCAAATCGAAATGGCTGGACATCATCAAGGCACAGAACCTGAACTACCTGCCACAGAGCATCGCCTTCAACACCAACATCACGCGCAGCTACTATGAGCTGCAGGAACGCGACATCGACTCCGGCACTCAACTGCCTGTGAACTTCTCTGAACAGTTCCTCTGGAACCGTGACTTCACGATGCGCTGGGACATCTTCAAATCGATGAAGCTGAGCTACACTTCCGCCACCCATGCCGAGATAGAAGAACCTTACACGGTGATCAACAAGTCGCTCTACCCAGACGCCTACGAGGCGTGGAAAGACTCGGTGCGCCACAGCATCGCCTCGTTCGGTCGTCCACTGACCTACGCCAGCACCTTCACCGGGTCCTACAAACTGCCGTTGGACAAAATTCCTGTGCTGGCATGGATCAGCGCTGACGGTTCGTACAACTCCACCTACGGATGGGTTCGCGGAACAGAGCTTGAGGACGGCACTTCGCTAGGCCACACCGCCACGAGCCAACGCACCATCAACCTCAACGGCAAGCTCGACTTCACCTCCCTCTACAAGATGGTGCCGTTCCTTGCTGAGACCGAGAAACGGTTCTCTGGCAGTTCGAGAAACACGAACAACCGAAACAAAGCCAACACCAAAAACACCAAAAACGCAAAGGACAATAAGAACGCCAAAGACGGAAAAGACGGTAAGGATGGCAAGGACGACAAGGATGCCAAAGGCGGCAAAGACGACAAGGCAAACGCCAAGAAGACGAAGTCGTTCTCCAAGAAGATCACGCTGAACGACTCGACCAACGTGGAAGTGAAGCATGGTCAGAACAGCAAGCGGCTGGAAGTGCGTGCCAAAGACTCGAAAGGCAAGACCTACAAGCTGAAATACAAGAAGACGGACGCCAACACCATCCTGGTGAAGAACCGCGACACGGTGGATGTGACGGTGTTCGTGACCGCCAAACCGAAATTGGAGGAGAAAGGGTGGTACAAAGCCAGCCAGGTGGTGGCCCGCGGCTTGATGATGCTGCGCAATGCGAACATCTCCTACAAGAACACCTACTCCATGACGCTGCCAGGCTTCCAGACCGAAATCGGCGACGCCTTCGGCCAGAAGCGTCTGAACGGCGCCTTGTCGCCAGGCTTGGATTTCGCCTTCGGCACCATCGGCGACAGCTACATCACAAAAGCGGCAGAACACGGCTGGCTGATTCAGAATGACCCGAACATCACCACCCCTGCCACCATCCAGAGCATGGAAGACCTCAGGGTGCAAGTGCTGCTGGAGCCGTTCCGTGACTTCAAGATCGACCTGAGCGCAGCCCGTAACCAGACGAAGGCAAAGAGCGTGCAGTTCATGTATGACGGCATGCCGACGACCCAGACGGGAAGCTTCACGCAGAACACCATCACGCTGCGTTCGGCATTCGGCGGCATCGGCAACATCAACAACAACTACCGCTCCACCTATTTCAACAAGTTCATCCAGAACCTGGGCATCATCAAGGAGCGTCTGGAAAGAAAATATGAAGGCGTGACTTACCCTGCTGCCGCAGGCGAGGTCTTTGCCGGCAAGACCTACGACAGCTCGAACGGCGGTGTGCAGGAATACTCCGCCGACGTGATGGTTCCCGCCTTCCTCGCCGCCTACACCGGTGGCGACGCCAAGAAATATCCGCTCGACATCTTCCCTACCCTCGCGCGCCTGCTTCCTGAATGGAAAATCACCTACAGCGGTCTCTCGAAATTAGGTTGGTTCAGCCAGCATTTCAAGAGTTTCAACATCAACCACGCCTACAAGAGCGTGTTCGCAGTGGGAGCCTACAACTCATTCACGAACTTCATGTCGTTCATCGGCGACATGGGCTTCATCAGCGACGTGACCACCGGCAACCCGATTCCGAGCAGCATGTATAACGTGTCAACAGTGAGCATCAACGAGACCTTCTCCCCATTGCTCGGCATTGACATGACCTTCAACAGCGGCCTGACGGCCAAGGCACAGTTCAACAAGACCCGCGTTCTGAACCTGTCGATGACCTCCGTTGCCCTGACCGAGACCTATTCCGACGACATCGTGGTGGGCTTGGGCTACAAGATCAAGGATATCAACCTCTTCGGTGCCAAGAACATCCAAGATCCTCAAAAGAGCAAGAAGAGCAAGAAAAAGAACAAGAAGAAGAAGGCAGAGGAAGAAACGCAATCCAACACAAGACGCACCAACACCCGCGGCAGCGTGAGCCACGACCTGAACCTGCGTCTGGACTTCTCCTACCGCATGCAGAATGCGCTGAACCGAAACATCCAGACGCTGGTGACAACCGCCACAAGCGGACAGACGGCCTACAAGATTTCACTGGCCGCCGACTATACCTTCTCGAAGATGCTCACACTGAGCGGCTTCCTCGATTGGAACAAGAACGTGCCGTTGGTGAGCACCTCGTCATACCCGACCACCACGGCCGACTTTGGCATCAGCATGAAGTTCTCGCTGACAAGGTGA
>OMUD01000105.1 GCA_900314125.1 uncultured Prevotellaceae bacterium
GCAATGGACGAAGGGCAATGCCGGCAATGGACGAGGGGCAATGCCAGCAATGGACGAAGGGCGATGCCGGCAATGGACGAAGTAGATATTGGAATGCACGGCATCCCGGACGTGGAGAAAAGCCCTTTAAAATGAAGCCGCTTCGTTCTTGTCACAGCAGAAAAATTATGCGAAGATAATGGTTTTTTCACCAAAAGAACAAAAAAATCGAAAAAAACCGAGCCTTGTAGTCAAATTTCGGAAAAAAAGCTATAAATTTGTAAGATTGAAATCCAGAGAAGCGGAAGAAAGGGCACCTTTCCTCCTGGAGGATTTTGTTGAACTGCTAACTACGACTTATAACTAACGACTGATTTACCATACATGAAAACTGCAAATTTCTTTGCCGTGGACCTTGGCGCCACGAGTGGGAGAACCATCTTGGGCAGCATCGTTGACGGCAAGCTCGAGCAGCGTGAGCTGACGAGGTTTTCCAATCCGATTATCCAGGCCTGCGGCCATTATTTCTGGGACATCTATGCCTTGTACAACGAGATTATCCGCGGTCTGCAGGTGGTTTCGTCCGAAGGTTTAGACATCACGTCCATCGGCATTGACACCTGGGGAGTTGACGTGGTTTGCATCGGCAGCGATGGTGGCATCCTCCGCAATCCCTACAGCTACCGCGACCCACACACCGAGCATGCGATGGAAGAATATTTCAAGCTTGTGGGCAAAGAGAAGGTGTATTCGAAGACCGGCATTCAGTTCATGCCCTTCAACACGCTTTTCCAACTGAGCACAATGCGCAAAAACGGCGACTCCGCACTGGCAGCCGCCGACAAGATTCTGTTTGTTCCCGACGCCTTGATGTACATGCTGACTGGCGAGGCAGTATGTGAATACACGATATTATCGACGAGTCAGATGCTGGATCCACGCACGAAGCGGATTGACCCTGAGTTGATTGAGGCCATCGGTCTGAAAGAAAGCCAGTTCGGCCGCTATGTGAATCCATCAGACGTGGTAGGCGTGCTGACACCCGAAGTCCAGAAGCAGACAGGCCTGGGTGCGGTTCCCGTAGTAGCCGTAGCCGGTCATGACACTGGTTCCGCCGTAGCCTCCGTTCCAGCTGAGAACGAGCGTTTCGCCTACCTGAGCTGCGGCACCTGGTCGCTGCTGGGCATAGAAACCCGCGACGCCATCATCAACGAACAGAGCTACGCCTACAACTTCACTAACGAAGGCGGCATTGAAGGAACCACCCGATTCTTGAAAAACATCTGTGGAATGTGGTTGTTGGAGCGTTGCCGCAAAGAATGGAAGACCTCCGACAACCTAAACGGCGAAGACGAAGCTCCGAGCAACGTGAACACCATCAACGAAGACGCGTCGAAAGAGCCCGCCTTCCGTTTCTTCATCAACCCCGATGATCCCCGCTTCGCCAATCCGTCGAGCATGACCGCTGCCATTCAGAGTTATTGCTCTGAGACCGGCCAGCCCGTTCCGAAAGGCTACCGCGAGATTTCCCGCTGCATCTTCGACAGTCTGGCCATGCGCTACCGTCAGGTGTTGGGTTATCTGAAATCGCTCTCTCCATTCCCTATCGAAAAACTCCATGTGATTGGCGGCGGCACGTACAACAAACCGTTGATGCAGATGGCTGCAAACAGCACCGGCCTGCCGGTGGTGACAGGTCCGGTTGAAGGCACCGCCATCGGCAACATCATGCTTCAGGCCAAAGCCGCCGGTTTGGTAAGCGATATCTTCGAGATGCGCCGCATCATCGCTGGGAGCATCGAGATGCACCACTATGAGCCTTGCGACCGCGAGGCATGGGACGAAGGCTACCGTCGCTATCTCACCGTGACCGGCACGAAATGAGCAGTTCGGTCCTTGCCCGCCAATGTGTTGGTTCTCAAGGTTTAGGACTCGCCTTCCCAATCAAAAGAAATAATCATTCACAACAATAAACGAAAGATAAAATGGCAAAACCTTTAGTTGAAACGAAGGCCCGCGTGGGTGTGTTCTCCATCGCCCTTGGTGCCTACCTTCCTCAGTTCCCATCTCTGGTTCCTGAGTTTGAATCGCAGTATGCAGCCTTTAAGCAGACCCTTCCCGACAGCGTGGAGCTGATTGACGGTGGGTTGGTGACCACCAAAGAGCAGTCGCAGGCTGCCGGTGATAAATTCCGTGCCGCCGACGTGGATTTGGTGATTCTTCAGCTGCTTACCTACGCCACCTCCTACAACATGCTTCCAGCCGTTCGCGACCTGGATGTTCCGGTGGTGCTGGTGAACGTTCAGAAAAAGAAGGCTCCAGACTACGCCAACACCGACATCCCAACCTGGCTCGGCGAGCTTTATGCCTGCGGTGCTGTAGGTGAGATGGTTGCAGACTTGGAGCGTGCCGGCAAGCGCCACGCCGTGATCACGGGTGTGGTTGAAGGCGGCGACCCATACGTGAAGGCAGAGATTGAGGACTGGTGCCGTGCCGCCCAGGTACGCCGCCGCTTCCGCGACACGAACATTGCCCAGATCGGGCGTCCATACCCAGGCATGATGGACCTCTACATCGACGAGACCAACCTCTATCATCGTATGTGGCTCTACACGAAGCAGTTTGACTGGGAAAAGATGTGGGCCATCGCCGACAACATCACCGATGAGGACGCCATCCGCGCCAAAGCTCAGGACATTCTCGACACGTTCGACATTGAAGGTGGTGGTACGATAGAGAAAGTGTGGGACATGGCCAAATACGTGGTAGCCTTCGAGCAGTGGGTGAAAGACGAGCAGCTGGGCCTGATTGCCAGCCATTACGACGGCTTTGCCAAAGGTGTGGCAGGCAAGCTCGACTCGATGCTGATTCCAGCGTTCTCGATGCTGATCAAGCAGCACACGGCCTGCGCTGTGGAGGGCGACATGAAGGTAGCGATGGCTATGTCGATCTTGAAAACCATCTCCGGCACGGGCACGTTGTCAGAGATGTATTCGATTGACTTCGACAAAGACATCTGCATCATCGGTCACTCCGGCTCCGGCGACTTTGACATTTCTCAGGCCAAAAAGCCAACGATGAAGATAGTTCCGGTGTTTCACGGCAAGTCGGGCGGTGGCTACCTCACCCAGTTCTACCCACCGGTGGGCGATGTGACCTATCTTGGCATCACCCAGGACAAGAACGGCGTGTTCAAGTTCGTGGTGGCAGAAGGTGTGAACGAGGATGGTCCAATCTTCACGTTCGGTGACACGAACATGCGTACCCGTTTCAGTTGCGGCGCACGTGAGTTCTGCAACCGCTGGAGCGAGGCAGGTCCGACCCACCACATGGCCGCCGCCGTTGGCCGCCACATCGATACGATTCTGAAGGTGGCAAAGATATTCAATGTAGAAGTAGATATCGTAACACGTTGATATATGGGAAAGAGCAGCAGTTTGAAGAGCACACTTGCCGTGTCGCTCAACAATTACTTGGACGCCGGCGCCATCGTGGCCGGTGCGAGCGGTCTGACCCTCTGGCAGAATTACCTTGGCTTGAGCGAGCTTCACCTGGGTTGGCTGAATTTCATCAGCGCCAACTGCCTTGGTGCCGCAGTGGGCGCCATCATCGGTGGATTCCTTGCTGACAAATACGGCCGTAAGTTCATCTTCACCTACAACCTCCTGGTCTATATGTTCGGCGTGTTGCTGATCATGTGCTCCGTGAATTTCCCGATGCTGCTTGCCGGCTTCCTGTTCACGGGCATCTCAGTGGGTGTGGGTGTTCCAGCATCTTGGACCTATATCTCAGAGAGTTCTGAAATCAACAACCGCGGACGCAACATCAGCCTGTCGCAGATGTCGTGGGGCATCGGCCCGATGTGCATCCTGCTGTTGGGCATGCTGTTTGCTCCGGGCGGCTATCTATATGGCTGGGTGGAGTCGCTCGCCCATGGTTTCGGTGGCGACGGCATGGCTCAGGCTTCAGTGGAGGTGTTCAGCTCACGTGTGGTGTTCTTCTCCCTGTTTGTCGTGGCTTTCATCGCCTGGAACCTTCAGCGCAAGCTTCAGGAAAGTGCTGAGTTTGAGGCAGCCAAAGAGTCGGGTCAGCAGACCGGCTTGCTGGAGAACATCAAGGTGCTGTTCCGCAACCGCATCGCAGTGAAGACGGTGGCATTCCTTGCCATCATCTATCTGACATGGAACTTAGTAGCTTCCGTGATGGGCTTTTTCCAGCCTCACATCTATGAGTCGGCAGGCGGCATGAGCAACAAAGATGCCAACATGCTGAGCTGCATCAGCTGGGTGGTAGTGGTAGCCACCACTTTCATCATCTCGTTCTTGGTTGACAAGGTAGCCCACCGGATTTTCTATGTGTTTGGTCTGCTGTGCGCTTTGACTGCATGGTTCATCATCATCGGAATCGGTGTGGACAGCCTGATGTGGCTGTGGATCTTCACGATTCTGTGGGGCATCAACAACGGCTGCAGCGTTCAGGTGTTCTATGCGCTTTGGGGTTCAGAGCTGTTCCCAGCGAAGTTCCGCGCTGGCGCCCAAGGCCTGATGTTCTTCATCGTCCGTGGTCTTTCGGCTGTATGGGGCCTTGTGTTCACCTATATCTATGGTGAGAACGGCGAAGGCTTCACCGTGGCAGCTTATTGCATGGTGGCTTTGCTGGCGATTTCGTTGATCGTGGGTGTGATTGGTGCTCCGAACACACGTGGCAAATCGCTTGACCAGATCACAAAGGAAAGGTATGGGGACACGGTTTAGATGTTAGACTTTAGACGTTAGACTTTAGGAATTATTGACTTATAATCAAAAAATGATATGAAAAGTATATTGGAAAACCGTAAAGGTTTAGAGGAATGCGTGCTGCAGGTTGCAGAAGTGGCTGGCTACCTGTGGGAAAAAGGTTGGGCCGAGCGCAACGGCGGCAACATCACGGTGAACGTGACAGAATATGTGGATGATGAGATCCGCAATATGCCTGCCATCAGCGACGTGATTCAGATTGGGACCACCCTTCCGAACATCAAGGGCTGCTATTTCTACTGCAAAGGCACAGGCAAGCGTATGCGCGACCTGGCCCGCAAGCCGATGGCTAACGGCAGTATCATCCGTATTTTGGACGACTGCGCTTCCTATGTGATCATCGCAGACGAGGCAGTGATGCCTACATCCGAGCTCCCATCCCACCTCTCGATGCACGACTACCTCATCGGAAGCGGCAGCAAGTACAAGGCAAGCCTCCACACCCATCCTATTGAGTTGGTTGCGATGAGCCATAACCCTGCCATGCTTGAGAAGGACGTGATGGGCAAGATTCTATGGAGCATGATTCCCGAGACACTCGCATTTGCGCCACTGGGCCTCGGCATCGTGCCTTACGAACTTCCAGGCAGCGTGAAACTGGCCGAAGCCACCCTGGAACAGATTAAGGACTACGACGTGGTGATGTGGGAGAAGCATGGTATCTGTGCCGTTGGCCAGGACATCATGGATGCATTCGACCAAGCCGACGTTTTGAACAAGGCCGCGATGATCTACCTCCGCGCCAAGAGCATGGGCTTCACCCCTGAGGGTATGACCGACGAGGCGATGAAGGAAGTTCAAGATGTGTTCCATCTTCCGAAGCAGCGTCCTTGCTGATTTTTTCTCAGCACTAAGAAAAAAACGCCTTGCATTGAGTTCTGATGCAAGGCGTTTTTTGTGGTATTAATGAAAAAAGAAGTGAAAATTTTCTCAAAACCGCCAAGAATGATTATCTTTGTAATAATTTA
>OMUD01000056.1 GCA_900314125.1 uncultured Prevotellaceae bacterium
GGAGTGGTCTAAACGGCATCCAAAAGGATGAATGCTGCCCAGAAGCGTGGGGCGGCATATTTTCCGTCGGCCGTGGTGCGTAGATAGCGCTGTGCGGCGGTGAAAGCATCATGCTTGCTTTTGCCGTGGGTGAGCTGCCGGTAGAACTCATCCATGAGCAGATGGGTGGCTTGGTCGTCCACCTTCCACAAGCTCATCATCAAAGTTCTTGCACCCGCTTTCTTGAAGCCACGCTGAAGGCCGAACACACCGTCTCCGGTGATGTCGCCCAGTCCGGTCTGGCATGCCGACATCACCACGATGTCCATGCCGCGGAAATCCAGTTGTGAGATTTCCTGTGCGGTGAGGATGCCGTCGTCCACGTTCTTCGGCAACGCCACACCCCGGAGCGAGGTGTTGGCTCCGGCAAAAAGAAGGCCGGAACGTGCCATACCTTTGTTCTCGAGGGTGAACGAGCGGGTGTCGGCTTCGAGGAAATGGACATTTTTCAGTCGCCGTGTCTCACGGTCGGTCCAGAAGAAGCCGTGCGTGGCGATATGCAGGAGGTTCACCCCTTTTCCCGAAAGCGCCTTGAACGAGGTCTCCGTTCCCTGCGATTGCGTGTAGAGCGTGGTCTGAATCTTTGCCACAGTCAGCAGGCTGTCGATATCCGCCGCCTCCATTTTGGTTCCCGGCAGATAGCCGATACCGGCTCGCAGGTTGAGGTCTTCGGGCAGAGCAGATGGCTCATCCACCGGATTCACAGTCTCTACACCTGCATAACGCTCACTCTCCGCCTCCAGCACCTTGGCGTCGGTGTCGTATTCCAATCCACCATAGACCACCGACTGACGGATAGGGGCTGATGCGTTTGACGCGGCAAGCAGACGGGTGGAAGAAAGGCGGTAGAATTCCCATTGGTCGGCCAGCAGTCCTTTTCCGCCCGCTGCAGGCAGCGACTCGATACCGAGCCGGTAGAGCTCGCCATCGGGGGCGAAATAAATGCGCTTCTTTCCTTTTGCCTTCTCTATCACTGGATTCCAAAGCCGCTGGGTCAGCACGTCGGACGCATAGATGTCGTGCGAGAGCATCTCTTTCAGCTCATCGTCATGGAAGAGCAGGACAACGGCCGGTGCTGACATCTCGCGGGTCAGCACAAGGGCAAGGTAGCCCATACGCCCATGTAGGTCGGGATAATGGCAAAATTCCACTGCCACATCCTCCTTGCGGAGGTGACGCTGCACGTCCTTCCACTGCAGCTGCAAGTTGCGGCTGTAGTCGCCGAAATCCTTTGAACGGGAGGAAAGCATCCGCTCCCGCTGAATCACCTCCCTGAAGAGGGAATCCGCCACACTGCCCCGTTGGTTTCTCGGGAGCTGCATGAGCTTCTGCAGATGCCGGCGGTCGGCCGCCAGCTGCTCGTATGCCTGGAGAGCCTGCTGGTCGCCGCTCTCCCTGATGAGCCTCATCATCTCCATGTCGCTGTTGAGCAGGAGTCCCTTGCTGAGCAGCATTCCGTTATAGGCACTGGCTGCCAGGGTTGGGGTTGGATAGGTGGCGGCAAAAAGGTTGATGTCGTTGAACCAGTTCTCATACTGCGACCACAGGTATTTACGCTCCGTCACTGACAGCCCAGGGAAAGCGGAGAGCACATAATCAGAAAAACGCTGGATGGCTTCATTGCTGTGGCGCTCCAGTTCCGGACATTTGCCCTGGAAAAAGCTCAGGTCAGCCAGTATGCGCTGATTCATCGCAGCAGTGGGATGGCTCTTGTCGAAAATCTTTCCGCACAGCTCCTCTGCCAGCCGCGCATATTCCTCTGCCTTCGTCAAATCCCCCGACATAGCCGTGTAAGCTGCCAGGTTGTTCAGCGAAAGCGCATAGTCGGGATGCTGCCTGCCCATCAGGCGGCTGATGACCTCCAAATGGGAAGCCTGCAGTTTGGCAGCATTGTCATAATGTTCAGCCATTCCGTTGAAATAGGCGAGATCGTTCAAGGTGGTGGCACAGGCTGGACTCAGCAGTCCGTCGGTTTTCTGCTGGATGGTGAACGCTTGGAACGAAAGGTTCAGCGCCTCTTCCAAATCGCCTTTGGCTGCCACATATTGGGCGTGGTTGGCCAAAGACGTGGCGTAGGAGGACGACTCTTTGCCCACCAACCTCTCTTTCAGCCGCAACACCTCACGGCTGTAGCGCAATGCCTCGTGGTTGTTGCCCAGTTTATGGTAGATGGAAGCGAGATTCGACAGGGTGACTGCATATTTGAGGCTTTCCTTTCCGAAATGCCGCTCAGTGAGCTGCAACGCCTCGTTGCACAGCCTCACTGCCTCGGCATAGTTGCCCATATCGCTATAGAAGACGGCCAGGTTGCCGAGTCTGGTGGCGTATTCACCGCTGTCCTTCCCGTTAGTTTCCTCTGTGACCTGGAGTGCCTGGTTGGTGAGTGCCACAGCTTCCTCATAGCGGCCCAGTGCCCCACAGGTCTTGGCGGTGAGGGTGAGTGAACTGACGAACGACGGATGGCGCTCACCCAGATATTTCCGCCGCAGTTCCAGCGCTTTTTTCCCCAAGGCGAGCGACTGCATAAAATCGCTGCGGTCATAACAGTCAATCGACTGAGAGGAATAGGCGGATGCCATCAGCGGATAGATGCTGCGCCGGAGTTCCTCCACCCCATCCACCGACGGATCACATTTTCCACCCCACTCTTCCGCCTTCGCCAGATAGACCAACGCGAGGGAGTCGTTCTTCGTGACCTGCGCGTCAGCCAGCCGCACATACGACATGAGCAGGAGCGTGGCGGCATTTGATCCGCCGTCCGACTGTTCCAACACTTTCACAGCCTCTTCATATCGGCCTGAAAGATAGAGTTGGGCACCCTGCTTATAGAGGTCGGAAGCGGGTTCCTGCGCATGGCAGAAGGAGAGGCTGCCAATGGTGAGCATGAGGGAAAGGACAGATTTTTTCATTATGAAAAGGTGTTAATGTTGATGGATCAAGAAGGTGGAGGAAAAAGAAAGGAGATAAAAATTATTTCTTCTTTTTCAGACTTTTCTCATCCAGTTCGATATCCTCGAGGAAGGAATAGTAAGGGGTTTCCAAAACGCTGACAAGGCATTTCCGTCCGTTCTGAATCAAATTCTGCTTCACTGTCTGCTTCATCTGATAAAGCACACCCTTTCCACGTTGTTTGCGGCGGTTCCAATCGCTCTTCCAGTTTTGCTCGAACTGGCGGGTGATGGTGCAAGTCTCTTTCAAATGCATCTTCACCATGTATTGGCCCGTTCCCCAGCAGTCGCTGTAGTTGCCCTCGGCATCGCGCACGCCGATATAGCTACGGGGAACGATGAAGCACTCGCCCACCATCTCAATGTCATCCACTTTATTCGCTGCCCTGCCCCGGATGAAGCGGAACACACCATCGGAATCAAGGTCTTTCTTGTTGATCGGCACCTTCATGAAGAACTCACCGAGCTGCTGGTCGTTATACACCTGAATGGCCTGGTTGATCCACGACGACGTGATTTTCGTGTCGATTTCCAGATTGAGCGCTCCGCGGTCGTCGAACGAGAAATGTTGCTCCCGGCTGGAGAAGGGGGTGTTCTCGTTAGGAAGGTCGCAATACTGGGGTTGGAAAACCAGTGTGTCGAGCTCCAGCTCAAACTTGGAATGGCGGATGATGTTCTGCAATGCCAGTTCCGAGTCTTTCAGATGGCACGACATGTAGAGCACCGTGTCGGGACCGCGCATCTGCATGCAGGAAAACCCGTTGAACGACATACCGCTCGGATCCATCGCGCTGGTGGTCGAAACCTGTGAATAAAAGTCGTTCACACTCTCAATGGTGCTGATTTCCTTCTCAAACACATTCTCTTTCTCCACGGCTTTCCGCCAATCTTCCTTTTTGCTCTTAAAGGCATTGAAAAGAAGGTCAACTCCCATGGAGATGACGCTCGACACCGTGGACGACATCAGTCCAACCGACTGTGCCTTAAGCACATTGTAGGTGTCGTTGAGCACGCCGCGCGACTCATTGCCCGCCGATGCCAGTTCCTTGTTCCATGCCTCGCTCAACCAGTCGCTCACTTTCGAGTCCTGATGCAGGGTGAGGTCGTAGCGGGTGACATCGTGGGCATCATTCCCTTTCGATTGTGCCGAAACAAGAGCCGGAGACATCAGGAGAGCAACTGCCAATAAAGATTTTAATACGATTGTTTTCATTGTTATTGTTGTTTTAAGATTGTCAATGATAGGGATAACACAGGGAAAAGCCACTATTAGATTCCGTCTATCACGATGAACGGTGCCCAGAAGAAAGGCTCCGCATAGTTCTTCTCGCTTTTCCTCGTCACTTTACGCCGTCCCAAGGTTGAAGGATTGAAAGCATAACCGTCAGTGACTTTCTCCACTTTGATGGTCCTCAGTTCCTCTTGGGCCCGTGTCAGCGCATCCTGAGGGCATGGGTGGTCAACATCCTGAAGATGGCGATAGAAACGGGTCATCAGCTCATTGGTGGCGGCATCATCCACATGCCAGAGCGATGCCACGATCGTTCGGGCACCGGCTTTCTTCAGGCCTTGCGGCATGCCCGCCATGCCATTCTCCGTGGTACGTCCCAAAGCTGTCTGGCAAGCTGACATCACAGCTAAGTCCACACCACTCAAATCCAGCTGACTGACCTCACGGGCTGTCAGAATACCGTCTTCATAAGCCTCGTTTGACTCACGCTGTTGGGCATATTTGTTGGCGCCTGCCAATATGATTCCGCACCGCAGCAGCGACTTATCCTCCACAAGTGAGTCTTTGTCGAGCACGTTGGCCGGAGGTTCCGACACTTCCGCACAGAAACCATGGGTGGACAGGTGCATCATACCGCTCTGCTTCACCGCAGCCTTCAAGCGTTGCTCCGTGGCATCTCTGCCACTGAGGTAGAGGGAGCTGGAGCCGTCTAACATGGCGAGGATGGAATCAGCTTCCATTTTCGAGCCCTTCAGATATTTGAATCCATCCTGCTCGCGCGGAAGGATATGGTCTTCACTCATCTGACGGCTGCCACTACGGTCGGGGATGGCAGCTGAAGGCTCAAGGTCTTTGGCAGCATAATCCACACCGCCCACCAGCAGGAGTCCTTTTTCCGTTGTGCCAGTGCGCTCTTCTGTCAGCACACTGGTGGAGGACAGCCGGTAGAAAGCAGGTCGGGATGCGGAATGAGGAAGATATTCCACTGCCAACAGATGGAAATCCCCTTCGGGAGCGAAATACACCTTTTCCACGCCTGAATGTTCTTCTAGAATCTTGCCCCACACTTTAAGATAAAGTTGTTGGTCGGCATACAGAGCGTTTTTCATCGTCCTGTCGGTGTATGCCAAACAATAGGAAAGGGGTTGGGTGCGTCCTTTAGCCGTCACGCCATAATCGCGCAGTTCCTGGCAGGAGAACAAGGGAACGAAGCGGGTGGCAGCCTCTTTTGACGCCACCAACGCACCATACCAAAGGGCATCGCCATGGTGGTAGCGCACAAATTCCACGGCCAGGCTCTGCGGTCGGAGGGCGTTGCGAACCTGCTGACCGCTGACGGTGAAAACCTGGGAGAAACGGGAGTCTGTACGGTCGTCGATATTGGCTTGATAAAGCACTGACTTGGAGAACACCGCCACATCCAACAGGAAATCCGGGTCGGTCTCTTCCAAGGCATAACATTCGGCAATGAGGGGTTGTTCACGCTTCCAGAAATTCCTCCGTTCCTGCTCTGTGAGGAAGGCAAAATGAGCGGTGATATATGATTTCTCACTCTCAAAAAAGTCTTTGAATGGCTTCAATGCTGCCTCCTTGCCATCCAGCAGGAGGAGGATTTCGGCTTTTTTCCGCTGGAGGATAGTGTAGTCATGGCTCTCCTTGCCCACTGTACGGTCCATCAGCTGCAGTGCCTCTTCAATATGGGTCAGTGCCAAACGGTCGCCTACCTGCGCCTCTGTCCACGCTAAGTTCCCTAGACAAACGGCGCGGCGCGGAGAGTCGGCATGATAATGCGCTGCCACATCCTTCATGATGCCGGCAGCCTCATGGTGCTTTCCTTCATGGCTGAGCATGCATGCCTTGTTGTGCAGTGAATTCCAATAAACCTCATCTTTCGCATCCGCATGAATGGCAGCCAGACTGTCGAGCCATGCCATCGCTTCTTTTACTTTTCCTAGTCGGAATGCTGCAGAAGCCATAAGCGTAAGGCGCTCATCATCGTAACGGGAATCGGAAGTCAAATCCGACAGGTTTTGCAGCACATCGGCATATTGGCCTGTTCGCATCTGAACCTCAGCCATCTTGACGGCGTTGAGCGCACGGTCGGGCACGAGCGACGACAACCGTTCATAACACCGGCGTTCCTCGCTGAAACGTCCAACGGCATCGTAGCATCGTGCCATGTCGGTGTAGAGCGTTGTCATGAAAATCTTCCGGGCACCGATGCGCTCTGCCTGTTCATAGCACGTCAACGCATCCGCATAACGGTGAAGACTCATCAGGGAGTCGCCCCGAGCCTTCAGCACGGGGAACCGGTTCTGGGAAAATCCTTTCAAGGCGAACAGCAACAGAAACAACAACAAGATTCTTTTCATAGATACTGGTCCTTTTTCGTGTTTCACATGGATGCTTTCCGCCTGCTGGGAAAGCAGGCTTAGGCAGACCAATGTCAGTTTGTAACAATCATGATGGAGATAGGTGCGTCGGTGGTGTTTTCCAGCGCGATCCGCACAGGTGCCGCCTCATTCATCTTCCATGAAGCCCATGCACACTCGCGGCCTTCTGCCTCTGGGTCGAGGTAGCTGAAACCGTTGGCGGAATCATCTATGGAGAGGCGCACCCTGCCTTGCGGTGACGCCACCACCATCAGTTCGGTGTTGCCCACGCTCTGCACCTCATAAACGCCTTTGCCATGAGCTGGCAGGCTGACGTAGGCATACTTACAGTCCACAAAGTCTGCACGCTCCATATACACCTGGTCGAGATAGCGGTATTTCGAAGGATCGGCCACCAGGTCCTGAATCAGGATGCTGTCCACATACTCAGGCAGATAATAGATGTGGGCGGGATCAGCACTTCCATCTCCTCCTTCCACCACCTGAAAGCGGTCAATCGGCATCACCAGCAGGTCCTCACCATTGAAATAGAACCCATCGGCGCCGCAATCCATGATACTCTTCGACAGCAGTTCAGTGTCACAATCCCTGAAGGCTTTGTTCACCATCAG
>OMUD01000106.1 GCA_900314125.1 uncultured Prevotellaceae bacterium
CCGTCTTTTTCCGCCTGTCTATTGTTGCCACTTTGGTGCAGATGCTGGGAAACACAGGTGTTACAGCCTGCATGGCCACAGGCAACATCAAGAAATACACAATCGTCATATCAATTGTCGGACTTCTAGTGTTTCCTTTCACATATATAGCATTTAAGTTGGGATTACCTGCAGAATCAGCCTATATAGTATTTATTATAATTTATATCATCTTGAATCATGTGAGGTTGATTATTATGAAAGGGCTGATAAAGTTTCCTGTCATAAGGTTTTACAAGGATGTCATATTGCCCGTCATTATGGTGAGTGGTACCGCCGTTATTATACCATTCCTACTTAAAACCATACAGCCGGAAAGTTTTTTTAGCTCTCTTCTTACGATGGTATCCTGCGTTCTCCTCACAATCATCAGTGCATTCCTTTTGGGGCTAACATCAGCAGAGAGAAACACCATTCAGATGAAAGTGCGGACTGTTCTATATAAAAGGCAGAAGAAAAATAAACATGGGAATTAAGGCAAAATTAGGTCGTGCTTTCCGTTATGTTTTTAAAGGAATACCGATCAAAAAAGTTTATACGAGAATTGAGCAGGTTGCTCCGTCATCTCTACTGAAAGGAAGGACAGCCCTTGTGACAGGCGGGTCAAGTGGTATTGGGCTGGAAATAGCAAAATCATTCATGAGAGCCGGAGCCAATGTCATTATAACAGGAAGAAATGAGGAAAAGCTTCTAAAAGCCGTTGAACAGCTGATTGGATGCACAAATGGTGAGAATATCATCAAAAGCCTTGTGTGGAACCACAGCGATGTAGGCATCATAGATGAGAGATTCATTGAAGTCCGAAAATTGGTGGGAAGCAATTCTATTGATATACTCGTGAACAATGCAGGATTGGTCGGAGGAGAAATCAGGAACTGCGATATCACAACTTATGACCGAATATTCTCCACAAACATCAGAGGTGTCTTTTTCCTGACTAAACGTTTCTCAGAATATTTGAAGGAAAACGGAATCAGGGGAAACATCCTGAATATAGGTTCCAGTTCCAGTCTGCGCCCTGCAACCTCCGCGTATGCATTGACGAAATGGAGCATACTGGGACTGACAAAAGGCATGGCTAAGATTCTCTCCCCCTATGGCATTACAGTCAATGGGATAGCTCCTGGTCCTACAGCAACACCCATGCTGATGAAGGACGGTGTTAAGGAAGACATCTGCTTAGAAAAGAGCCCAATTGGCCGTTATGTTTTGCCTGAGGAAATAGCCAACATGGCACTCTTCCTTGTGAGTGACATGGGACGTTCGATAGTTGGAGATATGATATATATGACGGGCGGTGCGGGAGTTATAACTTATGACGACATCAATCAGCACTTCTAAAAAAACAAAGTCTATTAATGGAACATTATTATTCCAATGAAGTCAACGTGCAGATTTTGGTTGCACTGTTGAAAAAGCATGGTATAAAAAAAATAATTGTCTCTCCTGGAGCTACAAACGTGTGTTTTGTGGCTAGCATTCAGCATGATTCCTTTTTTGAGATATATTCATCTGTTGATGAACGGTCTGCGGCCTACATGGCGTGTGGAATGGCGGCTGAGAGTGGTGAGCCTGTCGCACTGAGCTGCACAGGTGCAACAGCCTCCAGAAACTATATGCCGGGATTGACAGAGGCATATTACAGCAAACTTCCAGTCCTGGCCATCACTTCACATCGCGGTGATTCAGAAATCGGACATCTGATAGGTCAGCAGATAGACCGGCGACAACTTCCGAGGGACATAGCCTTGGAGAGTGTCACCCTTCCGAATGTGAAGGACGAGAAAGACGCACGTTATTGTGAGATTGAGGCAAATAAAGCGATTGTCGCTCTCCGTAAGAATGGCGGAGGACCGGCACACATCAACTTGTACACGAGATACAACAGACAGTTCACTGCCAAAGTCTTGCCTGATGTTGAGGCTGTTAATCTGTATACCCCATGTCAGAAGTTGCCTGAGATTCCAGAAGGGCGTACCGCTATTTTCATCGGATCACACCGCAGGTTTACAAAAGAAGAGACAGCTTTGATAGACAAGTTCTGCGCCATACATGACGCAGTCGTATTCTGTGACCACACTAGTGGTTACGATGGAGCCTACAAAGTCATTTGGGGACTTGTTGCATGCCAGCGCCAATACAAATCCGAATTGAGCAAGATAGACACTCTGATTCATCTTGGTGAAATTCCAGGAAGCGTTTTTTTTAAGTTTCATCCTAAGAGGGTTTGGCGGGTGAATGAAGACGGTGCCTTGAGAAATATGTTTGGAAAACTGACGGATGTGTTCCAAATGTCAGAGCTGTTGTTTTTTAAAGCATATTCTGATGGGGCAGGAGAAAAAAAGAACTATTTGCAATCATGCAGAGACGAGTGCCAGAAGATTTGTGATTTGATTCCAGAACTCCCATTCGGGAATATTTGGATAGCAAAAACCATTTCAGACAAACTTCCATCCTGCGTGCTCCATTTCGGAATCCTTAACAGTCTCCGTTCCTGGAGTTTCTTCAAGATTCCTCAAGGCATATATGGGAAAAGCAATGTTGGGGGATATGGTATTGACGGTGGGATCTCATCCATGATTGGTGCCTCACTGGCAAGTCCAGACAAGCTGTTCATAGGGATCTTCGGAGATCTTGCATTCTTCTATGACATGAACTCACTAGGCAACAGGCATGTGGGCAACAACGTGAGAATCATGCTGATCAACAACGGAAGGGGTACTGAGTTTCGAAACTATAGCCATGTTTGTTCTCCATTTGGGGAAGAAGCCGACCCATTTATGGCTGCTTCAGGCCATTTCGGCAACAAGTCCCTTCAGCTTGTAAGGCACTATGCCGAGGATTTAGGCTATAAATACATCACAGCCTCAAACAAAGAAGAGTTCAATGCGGTTTATAAAGAGTTTCTGTCACCTGAGCTTTGTCAGTCCATGATATTTGAAGTGTTCACTGACTCCCAGGATGAGTCAGATGCCTTGGAGACAATTATGAACCTTGTCAAGCCTCCTAAATCGATTCTCTCCTCAGTGAAGGAGAACATTAAGGCCGTGATAGGAGAAAAGGGGATTTCTGTGATAAAAAGAATCAAAGGTGGAGCTTAACAGTTACTGCATCCACATAGTCGTATATGTCAATATAATCATTCCAATCCATCAGATTCTTTTATGAAAATCGGAATCCTCACTTTTCACAGGGCCCACAACTATGGGGCAGTCCTTCAGTGCTATGCCTTGCAGAAAACAATCAACGGCTTGGGGCATAAGGCGGACGTCATTGACTATAGACAGCCTTTTATTGAGTATTTTTATAATCTTTTAAGTAGGAAAAGGATAAAAGGAGTGAGAGGACTGTTGGGATACATCTGGCATTTTCCCGAAAGATATAGAATAGTAAAAAGAAAGGGAAACATCTTCAACACATTTGTTAAGGATAATATAATACTTTCGAAAACATGCAGGGCGGACAATATCCAAGATGATTATGACGCGATTGTCATAGGTTCAGACCAACTTTGGAGCAAATCTTGCCTGGGAGGAAAGTTTGACCCGGTATATTGGGGCGATTTTCCTAAAAAAAATTCCACTCGGCTTGTCGGTTATGCCATCAGTTCAAACCGTGAGTCCATCAATGATTTATGCGGGCACCATTTGACCAAGCTAAATAACTTCCAAAACTTGTCTTTAAGGGAACAATATTCAATTGATGTATTGTCACAGCATACAGACAAAAAACTATATCATTGCATTGATCCCACTTTGCTCACTGATTCTGCAACTTGGGATTCCCTTGTCAATGAAAAATACAAGTCAGAGAAGTATGTGGCACTGTATCAAGTCAGGTTCCCTTATGGAAAGGAAATGCTCAGAGAAAAGGCGAATGCACTGGCTTTGAAATGCGGATTTAGGCTGATTGACTTGTCTGATGTCAGCTACAGTGTCAACGACTTTATCTCCATCATCAAATACGCACAGTGCGTTGTAACATCCTCTTTCCATGCAACCGCCTTCTCAATTATTTTTGGAACGCCATTGTTTGCATATCGTTTGAATGATGGTAAGGACGACCGATACACAGATTTGCTCAATGATTTGGGCATGTCTGATTCTGTTGTGGACATCAAGTTCATACCCTCTTTCATTCCAAAGGCTCAAGACAAGAATGACATCAATGAGCGTTTGAAAAAATACAGAAAAGCTTCTATTGATTTCTTGCAAAGGTCATTCAGCGAAGTCAAGCTATAATTCCATGAATAGTAACCCATTGATATCTATCATTATCCCAGTCTATAATGTTGAGGATTACATACGCCAGTGTCTGGACTCTATCTTGGCTCAGACATATACTAATTTTGAGGCCATACTGGTGGATGACGGGAGCAAGGACGGAAGCGGAAGAATTTGTGATGAATATGCCGAGAAGGATTCCCGTTTTGTGGTTGTGCATAAAGATAATGAAGGTGTTGCCAAAGCGAGGATTACGGCTTTTGAGCACAGCAAAGGTGAGCTGATTACTTTTATAGACTCTGACGATTATGTGTCACCTCTGTATTTGGAGAAACTCGCTAAACCCATCATCGAAGATGATGCGGACATGGTTTCATGCGACTTCTATTATGATAGAGATGGTAAAATTACAGAATCCACAGGCTTTTTAACTGGGATGTATGAAGGAGAAGCTTTAAAAGACTTAATCGCCAATCATTATTTTTATGATAAAACTGTAAGGAATTATGGAATGACATGTTTTCTTTGGACAAAGATGGTAAGGAGGAGATTTGTTGGTGAGGGGCTTCAAAAAGGACTAGGTTTATGGTATGGAGAAGATCAGATAGGTGTTTTCACAATGTTGCTTCAATGCAAAAAACTTTGTGTCATTCCAGATCGGTTGTACTATTATGTGCAGCAT
>OMUD01000108.1 GCA_900314125.1 uncultured Prevotellaceae bacterium
GCTCTGCTAAAGGAAAATGTCAATAAAATTTCGTATATTTGCAAATTGATGTGTAATATGTAATGATGAAAAATGGAGTAGCTCCAGTTTGTTCATATTTTGGAGTTGTTTTTTTATCGTTACTAAATACTGACTAATTCCAGCAAGATAAAAATATGAGTGAGGAAATCATAGACAACAACCAGGAAAACGAACAGATAACACCGGAAGAAAACGCAGAAGGACAACTCACACAGCGGGATGGACAGCCCCCGAGGTCGGATTATGACCCGAAACGGATGAAGGATTCCATCACCCACCATTTGAGTGGCATGTACCAGAACTGGTTTCTGGAATATGCCTCATACGTGATTTTGGAACGTGCCGTGCCTCATATCATGGACGGTCTTAAGCCTGTGCAGCGCCGTATCCTTCATTCCATGAAGCGGATGGACGATGGGAAACTCAACAAGGTGGCGAACATCGTGGGACACACCATGCAGTTCCATCCCCACGGCGATGCTTCCATTAAGGACGCACTCGTGCAGATGGGGCAGAAGAACCTACTCATCGACTGTCAGGGAAACTGGGGAAACATTCTCACAGGAGACGATGCAGCAGCTGCGCGTTACATAGAGGCACGGCTCTCGAAATTCGCACTCGATGTGGTGTTCAATCCGAAGACCACAGAGTGGAAACTTTCCTACGATGGACGCAACAAAGAGCCAATCTCACTCCCGGTGAAATTTCCGCTTCTCCTATCTCAGGGAGCTGAGGGAATTGCTGTGGGACTTTCCTGCAAGATTCTTCCCCACAACTTCAACGAGATTTGCGATGCCGCCGTCTCCTACCTCCATGAGGAGGAGTTTCATCTTTATCCCGACTTCCCGACAGGCGGCAGCATCGATGTGAGCAAATATAATGATGGAATGCGAGGTGGCGTCGTCAGAGTGCGCGCCAAGATTGAGAAACGCGACAATAAGACGCTGGCCATCACAGAACTTCCTTTTGGAAAGACCACCGGCTCGCCGCAACATCCGAGCCAGTTCATCGATTCCATCCTAAAAGCGGCGGAGAAAGGCAAAATCAAAGTGAAGAAGGTGGAGGACATGACGTCGGCGGGAGTGGAAATCCTGCTACACCTCATGCCGGGAACTTCGTCTGACAAAACCATTGACGCCCTCTATGCCTTCACCGACTGCGAAATCAGCATCTCGCCCAACTGCTGTGTCATCGACGACCGCAAGCCTCAGTTCCTCACTGTCAGCGATGTGTTGCGAAGAAGTGTGGACAACACCAAGCACTTGATTAAGATGGAGTTGGAAATCAGGAAAAACGAGCTTCTTGACCAACTTCATTTCCTCTCGCTTGAGAAGATATTCATCGAGGAGCGCATCTATAAGGGCAAGGAATTTGAGAACGCGAAAAACATGGATGCGGCCTGCGAATATGTTGACGAGCGGCTCACACCGTTCTACCACCTCTTTGTGAGGGAAGTCACGAAAGACGACATCCTGAGGCTGATGGAAATCAAGATGGCACGCATCCTCAAGTTCAACAAGGACAAGGCCGACGAGATGCTCGCACGCATCAAGGCGGAGATTGAGGACATCGACCGCGACCTCAACAACTTGGTGGAGGTGACAGCACAGTGGTTCCTCTTCCTCAAGAAGAAATATGGTGAGGACCATCCACGCCTCACGGAAATCCGCTCGTTCGACACCATTGTGGCGTCGAAAGTGGCTGAAGCCAATCAGAAACTCTATATCAACCGTGCCGACGGATTTATTGGAACCTCTCTGAAGAAAGATGAGTTTGTGTGCAACTGCTCCGACATCGACGACATCATCCTCTTCTACCGCGACGGCACCTATAAGATAATCAAGGCGGCCGACAAAGTGTTTGTGGGTGAGACGGAGAAAAGCAAGAGGGAGAAGCGGAAGGCAGAAATCATACATGTGGCAGTGTTCAAGAAAGGTGACAAACGCACCATCTTTAACGTGTGCTATAAGGACGGTGCGTCGGGCGTGACTTATATCAAGCGCTTCAATGTGACCTCGCTCACCCGCGACCGTGAATACGATGTGACCATGGGAACGCCGAAATCGAGAATCACTTACCTCACTGCCAACTACAATGGTGAGGCCGAAATCATCAAGGTGACCCTCAAACCGAAGGAGAAACTCAAACGCCTCGTGTTTGAGAAAGATTTCAGCGAGATTGCCATCAAAGGCCGCGCTTCGAGGGGTAACCAACTTACCAAGCATGATGTTTATCGCATTCAGCTCAAGTCCCACGGAGGCTCCACTCTTGGAGGAAGGAAAGTGTGGTTCGACCAGGATGTGCAGCGCATCAACTACGATGAGCAGGGAATCTTCCTCGGAGAATTCCACAACGACGACCGAATTCTTGTGGTGATGAAGAACGGAGACTTCTATCTCACTGACTTCGACATCAACAACCACTACGAGAAGGACATGCTCGTGATTGAGAAATTCAATCCCGACAAGGTGTGGACAGCCGTGCTCTTTGATGCCGATAACGATAATTATCCGTATATCAAACGCTTCGTGATGGAGGCGACGAACAAGGTGCAGAATTTCCTTGGCAATCCAGAATCCAAGCTCCTGCTGCTTTCCGACATTCCTTATCCGCGTCTTGAACTTACTTTCCTTGAGCCCGACACATTCCGCGGACCTTTGGAAATCGACGCGGAGGAGTTTATTGCTGTCAAAGGCTTCAAAGCCAAGGGTAAGCGACTCACCACGTATGCACTCGACCAAGTCACAGAACTTGAACCGACCCGCTTCCCTGAACCTGAGGAGGATGACAATCCAGACGATGGAGAAGAGGGCGATGACGATGAGGTGGACGATGTGGATGGTAATGACACAGAGACAGATGATGAAAACAATAATGATCCAGACGATAAGTCGGATGATGAAATCCGGGATGAGCTGACCGGGCAACTGCGGCTTTTCTAAGATGGTCTATAATAATTATGTTATTCGTATCATGAAAGTCTGTAAGAACAACATACAAGGCATGATGAAACGCATTGTGTCATTCCTCCTTTTGATGGCCACCGTCGTCAGTGCCTACGGGCAGACGGGCGGAGAACGTGCCCATTCCGTGGTTTTCGGAGGTGGAGGTGCTGACGTGCTCGACACCTACCTCTCACCTTATTCCTACACCGGCCCCGCCTTGCATCTGCAACGGCAGACGGAACGGACTGTCCGCACTTTCGGTATCGACGACATCTGCTTCCAGACTTTGCTCGACATTGATTGCGCCTTCTTGGAGAATCCTGCTGGAAATGTTGACGAGTATGCGGGAGGGGCACGGTTCAGTACAGCCTGGCTCAAGCACCTTTCCAACTGGAAACTGGGAATGAACACCTCCGCATTCAGTCTCTATGCGGGACCAATGCTCACTGGATATCTGGGAGGTGTCTATAACGAACGAAACGGTAACAACCCGGCTCAGGGAAAAGCAGAACTGACTGTGGATCTCAGTGCAAAACTGAAATGGGATTTCAATCTTCTGCGCCGAAGAATGTCACTCTCTTACCAACTGGCTGTGCCACTCATCGGTGTGGCGTTCTCACCTGAATACGGCCAGTCGTATTACGAGGCATTCTCTCTTGAAGATGGCCACACCAACGCAGTGTTCGCCCATGTGGGCAACATGCCTTCCATGCGGCACCTGCTGTCGCTCGACATTCCAATCCGTAAGGCGTCTTCCACTGCTCTGCGCCTCACTTATGCCGGCTATTTCATGCAGTCGGAATTCAATAAACTCAGATACCATTCATACACTCATTCTTTCATGGTGGGTGTGACCAAATATTTCCTTAGAAAGTGATGAAAGCAAAACTCTATATTCTTCTGTCTTGCACGGTTCTTCTTCTCTCATCTTGCGTGAAGGAGGAAATCACATCGTCCGACACCCGTCGCGGCAACTTTGAGGCACTCTGGCAACTGATGGATCAGCGCTATTGCTTTTTCGACTACAAAAAGCAGACATTGGGTGTGGACTGGGATGAGGTGCATGGACGCTATGAGGCGATGATCAACGACAAAATGACGAACATGCAGCTCTTCGAGGTGCTCTGCAACATGGTGGGGGAACTGAAGGACGGACATGTCAACCTCACTGCTTCTTATGACCTCGGGCGCAACTGGTCGTACCATGAGGACTATGACAAGAATTTAGATGAGGAGGTGGTGGAAGGATATCTTGGTAAAGGCAACGACTATATGTTCGCTTCCTCACTCAAATACCGTATTCTCGACGACAACATCGGCTATGTGAGATGTGAGTCTTTCTCCAACGGAATAGGCGACGGCAACCTCTCTGTGATGTTCGACAACCTGAAAGGCTGTAACGGACTGATCCTCGACATGAGGGGTAATGGCGGAGGCAGTCTCGACACAGCTGAAAAACTGGCTTCACGCTTCACCAACGAGAAAACGCTCGTGGGCTATGTTTATCATAAGACAGGAAAAGGACATAACGACTTCTCTGACCCTGTGGAGGTGTTTGTGGAGCCGAGCAAGGGCGTGAGATGGCAGAAACGGGTGGTGGTGCTCACCAACCGTGAGACTTTTTCTGCTGCCAACGATTTTGTGAAAAGCATGAAACGTTTTCCTAATGTCACCGTCATGGGCGACAAGACAGGGGGGGGAAGTGGCCTTCCGTTCTCTCAGGAACTGCCCAACGGATGGGGAGTGCGCTATTCTGCCGTTGTGTTCTTAGATGCCGACAAGCAGCAGATAGAGTTCGGTATAGAGCCGGATGTCTATGTGAGCCTCAATCAAGACGATGTGGTCAAGGGAATTGATACAATCATTGAGACTGCCCGCAATTATCTTGTAAACTGAAAAACAAAAAAAACGACCGTGCGTTTTTTGTGGCCACAGATTACTGAAGGTCGCAATAATGCGGGGTGACAACCTTGTTCCTTTGCTGAAATTCGATCAGGACATAAAGTTCATTCAGGGCGTTGGTCCCAATAGGGCTGACCTGCTCAACAAAGAGCTCGACATCAAGACGGTGGGCGACCTACTGGGCTATTATCCTTATAAATATATTGACCGCACGAAATTCTACCGAATTTCTGAAATCAACGGCAACATGCCTTACGTCCAGCTTGTGGGGCAGATTCTCTCGTTCGAAGAGGTGGGCGAGGGAAGAGGGAGACGTATGGTTGCCCATTTCTCCGATGGAACGGGCTTTATCGATCTGGTGTGGTTCCAAGGGCTGCGTTATGTCATGCAGAACTATCAGGTACGTGTGCCATACGTGGTGTTTGGAAAACCGCAGGTGTTCAAAGGACGGATCAACGTGGCACATCCTGAGATGGAGAAGGCTGATGCTACTCTTGCCGCACAAGTGGGAGGCGCACGTTTCCAAAATTATCAGCAGCAGCTTTTTGGTGAAGAAGGTGCGGAGGATGTGAGACCTGTGATGAATGCGATGGCAGCAACTTCCGGGCAGAATTCATCGTTGCGACCGGCTTACAACACGAGCGAACGGATGAAGAAACGTGGACTCAATTCCAATGCCGTCAGCAAAATCATGGGGAATGTGATGAAAATGATGGACCGCGAACTTCCGGAAACCCTCCCTGCGTTCATCATCAACCGCTATGGATTCATCAGCTACGACCAGGCATTGCGCAACATCCATTTTCCTTCCAATCCCGACATGCTCCGCAAGGCGCAGGCAAGACTGAAATTTGAGGAGCTGTTCTATGTGCAGATGAACATCCTCAAATACACCAAAGAGCGTTCACGGAAAATACGGGGGATTCCGATGCCTCATGTGGGTGAGCCGTTCAACACCTTTTTCTACCACCATCTGCCATTCAAGCTGACCAATGCTCAGAAACGGGTGATACGTGAGGTGAGGGAGGACATGAAGTCGGGAAAGCAGATGAATCGTCTGCTTCAGGGTGATGTGGGCAGTGGAAAGACTATGGTGGCGCTGATGTGCATGCTCATCGCCATCGGCAATGGTTTCCAGTCGTGCATCATGGCGCCTACTGAAATTTTGGCTGAGCAGCACCTTGCCACCATCCAATCGTTGTTGGGCGATATGTCCGTGAGGGTGGAACTGCTCACAGGCTCAGTGAAAGGCAAGAAACGGGAAACCATTCTCAACGACCTGCTCAACGGACAGATTGACATCCTTGTCGGCACTCATGCCGTGATTGAGGATAAAGTGGTGTTTTCAAAACTCGGACTGGTCATCATTGATGAGCAGCATCGGTTTGGAGTGGCTCAGCGTGCCAAACTCTGGTTGAAAAACGAGGTGGCACCGCATGTTTTGGTCATGACAGCGACTCCGATTCCTCGCACGCTGGCCATGACACTCTATGGCGACCTCGATGTGAGCATCATCGATGAGCTGCCGCCGGGCAGAAAACCAGTCCAGACCATCCATCAGTTCGATACGCATCGAAAAAGCCTCTATCAGAGAATCAGAAAGGAGATTGAGCTTGGGCGTCAAGTCTATTTCGTCTATCCCCTCATTCAGGAAAGCGAGAAGATTGACCTCAAGAACTTGGAAGAGGGTTATGTCAACATTTGCAGGGAGTTTCCCGACTGCAAGGTGTCGAAAGTGCATGGAAAACTAAAACAGGCTGAGAAAGATGCTGAAATGCAGCGATTTGCAAGCGGCGAGACGCAAATCATGGTGGCCACCACGGTGATTGAGGTGGGGGTGAATGTGCCCAATGCGTCGGTAATGGTCATTGAGAATGCTGAACGCTTTGGTCTCAGCCAGCTGCATCAGCTGCGGGGACGTGTGGGACGTGGCGCCGACCAATCCTACTGTATCCTCGTCACGAAATACCAGCTTACGACAGAAACTCGTAAGCGGATTCAAATCATGGTGGA
This sequence comes from uncultured Prevotellaceae bacterium, assembly GCA_900314125.1. GTDB lineage: Bacteria > Bacteroidota > Bacteroidia > Bacteroidales > Bacteroidaceae > UBA3839. Next base: position 6,882 of record OMUD01000108.1, read on the forward strand.
CTCGAACGACGGGTTTGAAATTGCGGAGCAGGATCTGAAGCTGCGTGGACCAGGCGACTTGGAAGGCACTCAGCAGAGCGGGATGGCATTTGACCTCCGCATTGCCAATATCGCCCGCGACGGCATCATCCTGCAGATGGCGCGTGATGCGGCGCAGGAGATTGTGGATAATGATATCGACCAGCACAATCCCAACTATGCCGTTGTTTGGAATCACCTCAAGGAACTCCGTAAGTCTCAGATTAACTGGGGTGCAATTTCATAGCAGCACTACCAAAAGCGCTTCCCAAGAAAAATAAGAATGACCATACAGGAGTGCATCCCGTATGGCCGTAGTGAAGGTGATGTTTTATACGCCCATTTTTAAGCATCAATCTAAACTGTTGATAATATTCATCATCGTGTCATAGTCCGTTATCTCATGGTAACGTACTTTGCTTGTTGAAACGCTGTTGAAGAGTTTCTTTGCACACTCTATCTTTGCCATTTCAGCCCCTTTCAGGTTCATAGACAGCATACTGCCCTTGGTCTCTGCCACGAAGAACACGTGCTTCACGCCCATATTGTCATTGAAGGCAATAGCCCAGTCAGGGGCATACTTGCCAACTGGTGTAGGTATCTGGAACGAACGGGGCAGACGGGCATAGACGCATACCTCATCCGCTTTGTCAAGAGCTTCAGCAAACTTCCGTTCACCCTTGCTGTCTGTAAACACATAGTCAAGGATATGCTTCTTAGCCTCGTAAGCCTTTTCAACAGGCTGGCGACTCTTCTCCTTGGTGAAGATGCTGGCATCATACCGCTGTTCCGTGCGGTTATAGGCAATATGTTCTACAATCATCGTCGCCTTCTGGTCTTTTATCAGACGCACCACGTTTCGGATAAACTCTTCGGGATTGTTCTTGAACAGATAGAGTTTTGCCGTAGAAATGCCTTTCAGGATGCGAACTACCGTTCTTCTTGTCAGCGTTGCACCCTTGGCAATCTCGCCTACGAGGTCGTATGGCACATCACTTGTCGAAACCTCCCTCATGGTTTGTGTTCTGGTGTGCTGGTCACCTGTGAAGTCCAAGTCGTCAGTTCCCTGCTCACCTGTTGTCACCACATACTTCAGTTCAGTGACACGCAGATTCTTGTTGATAGAACCAATGGCTTTCTGTATCAGTTCCTCACTATCATAATGAACAGTATAGACATACCGATGGTTGATTTCCTCCCACAGCCTCTTGAACTCATTCTTGCTGGCATTGTCGTTCAGATGATCGTTGACGGCTTCTGCCGACTCATTTGCATTCTCAATCATGTCATCAAGGGCAGATGGGTCGAAGATACCCTGTACTAACTTATGAACTTGCTCACTGATGGGAGCCAGTTTTTTGCTCATCGGTGCGAGGTTGCCAGTACGCAGGTCTTCGTGGTATGATTGCTGGATATTTCCCTTGTCATCCACATAGTCATTCTCAAACAGATAGTTGACAATGGCTGACGCCTCCATTGCTGAGATTTCATGTACTTCTTCACCGACCTTGAACTTGCGGCCTTCAAAGTATGCCACGGTAGCCAATGTAGGACGCTCACGCAATGCTTCGCGTGTCTCTTTCTGTAGGGCATCAACGAAGGTACTGTAGCTCTCGTTGGCTATAACAGTCAGCGCATTGATGTCATGCACGGCTTCGCCCAGACGCTCTGCATCCATGCGAACGCCTTGTTGGTCAACACAGATACGCAGTCCGCGTCCTACCTCCTGTCGTTTTGCCGTAGCACTGCTGGCATGGCGAAGTGTACATATCTGGAACACATTGGGGTTGTCCCATCCTTCACGCAAAGCAGAGTGAGAGAAGATGAAACGTGTCGGCTCATCAAAACTCA
>OMUD01000006.1 GCA_900314125.1 uncultured Prevotellaceae bacterium
GGCCAGATGCTGGCTTGTATCTCACCGATATGGGCTTTGTGGAGCAGGACAAGGCAGAGGCGGCTCTGACCAATTCCTCCACCGATGGAGAGCGGGAGTTTTCCGCTGAGCAGCTGCTTGTGGAAGAAGAGGTCCTTGCGTTCCATCTTTCCGGTGAGCTCCAGCTGGCGCATGAGACTCTCTTCATCCACACGGATGCCCATGGATGAAAGCTCGATGCTGCGGTTGAGCACAGGATACCAGATGAGCAGGTCGCCGTTCAGCCCTTTGTAGCCTTCAGAGTTCGGAGTGGTCCAGTCGTCGTAGTCGGGAGCTCTCAGGTCATGTGGCTTTCCGTCGGAGAGGTTGCCGCCGATGCCGATGATGAACACGGCTCCGTAGCTTTTGCAAATGGCGTCCTCGCGCTCTTTCGGCGTTTTGTCGGGATACATCCTCAGGAGTTCCTCACTGTGGATGAAATGTACTTCTTCAGGCAGAAACGGGGTAATCTGTGGGTAGGTCTCGCACACGAGATATTCTGTGCGGCGGATGGCACTGTAGATGCTGCGGACGATTTTCTTGAGGAAGTCAATGGTGCGTTCCTCGCGCTTGATGGTGCGGCACCAGTCCCACTGGTCCACATAGAGGGAGTGGATGTTGTCGAGTTCCTCGTCGCCTCTGATGGCGTTCATGTCGGTGTAGAGACCATAGCCCGGACCAATTTTGTATTCTGCAAGCATCAGGCGCTTCCATTTGGCGAGCGAGTGCACCACTTCAGCCACTTGCTCTCCCATGTCCTTAATCGGAAACTGCACTGGGCGTTCCACGCCATTGAGGTCGTCGTTGATTCCTAAACCCCGCAGTACAAATAACGGGGCGGTTACTCTCCTCAATCGGAGCTCTGTAGAAAGGTTTGCTTGAAAAAAATCCTTGATCTGCTTGATGCCCAACTCTGTCTGTGCCGGGTCAAGCAGCTGTTTGTAGTCCGTCGGCTTTATGATTTTGCCCATTTCTGTTTCTTCTTTAAAAAATTTCTTGCAAAGTTACAATAAATTTATCAAATAACAACTGATTTTTCTAAATTATTTTCAAAAAGAAAGCAAATTTACAAAATAAGTTTGCAAAATGATAGATAAAGGGCGTTTTTCGATAAACATAAAAGAAATGTGGATTGGGGGATTGGCTTCGCCGAACCCCTCGCTGCCGCGGGCATCCTTACAACTGGAAATAAGATGCCGCTTCGCTCTCATCTTATTTTTGTATGTTCGGTCTCCAGCTCAAACCAGTTTGGCTGGATTCCTCCATACAAAAATAAGATGGTCTTGTCTGACCATCTTATTTTCTGTTGTGGAAGAAGGGGGATTCGAACCCCCGGTACGCTTACACGTACGGCAGTTTAGCAAACTGCTGGTTTCAGCCACTCACCCATCCTTCCAGACCTTGGCTGATTTGAGGAAACAATCCGTTTGTTTCCCAAAGCGAGTGCAAAGATAAGTCAAATTATTTAAATCGCAAAATTTTACGGTGAAAAGTTTCGACAAATCTGTACTGACCGCCTTTTTGTGTTCGTTGAGAGCCGCATGCGGGACTCGAACCCGCGACCTACGCATTACGAATGCGTTGCTCTACCAACTGAGCTAATTCGGCATAATCTCGGAAAACGAATGCAAATTTACACTTTTTTTCGATAATACACTAATTTTTGGTAAAACTTTTTTAATTTTGCATTAAAAATAGGTTGTTACCGAACATTACTCACAAACGACGTTCTTCATAGCGATAAAGCAAGAGGCTGATGAAATACAACAAACGACTGACTGTGCGCTCTTCGGAGCATCTGAACGAAAGCAATGTGCTACTGAAATTGACTGACAGCGATCCGCTGCCGGAGATTATTCCTGGGCAGTTTGTGCAGGTGAAGGTTGAGGGAAGTCCTTCCACATTCCTCCGCCGTCCGATTTCCGTGAATTTTGTGGACCGAGGTCAAAACGAGCTGTGGCTCCTGGTTCAGCTGCGAGGCGACGGCACCCGCCGCCTTGGTCAGTTACAGTCTGGCGACAGCCTGGAGGTGCTGTTCCCTTTAGGCAACGGATTCACCCAAGAGGTGAACGCCGGTGAGCGTGTGCTGCTGGTGGGCGGCGGCGTGGGAGTGGCTCCTTTGCTTGAATACGGGAAATATATCCGTGAGCATGGGGGAGAGCCCGTTTTTCTGCTTGGGGCACGCAGTTCGGCCGACTTGTTGGAGCTGGACCTCTTCCGACAATATGGTGAGGTGTATGTGACGACGGAGGACGGCAGTGCGGGAGAGAAAGGCTTTGTGACGAATCACTCTGTTCTCGACCGTGCGAACTTCAGCCGAATTTCAGTCTGCGGACCGAAGCCGATGATGATGGCGGTGGGTCGTTATGCCAGTGCCACGGGGCTTCCTTGCGAGGTGTCGCTGGAGAACATGATGGCTTGCGGACTGGGAGCTTGCCTGTGCTGTGTGGAAAAGACGGTGAGGGGAAATGTATGCGTGTGCACGGAGGGCCCTGTGTTCAACATCAACCGGTTGACATGGGAATTGTGACGTCTGGCGCACATCGTCATGGAATACAGTAAGTTTTTTTGAATTACCTTATATAAATAATGAGCGACTGAGATGGCAGATATAAGAACAGACATAGGTGGATTGAGACTGAAAAACCCAGTGATGACCGCTTCCGGCACTTTCGGCTATGGGCTGGAGTTCGCTGACCTGGTGAACCTGGAGGATATTGGTGGAATCATCGTGAAAGGCACGACTTTGAAACCACGTGAGGGCAACGACTATCCCCGCATGGCAGAGACAGCGAGCGGCATGCTCAACTGTGTGGGGTTGCAGAACAAAGGCGTGGATTATTTTTGCAAACACATCTATCCACAGATCAAGGACATCGGCACGAATATGATTGTGAATGTATCGGGCTCGAGCATCGAAGACTACACTGAGTGTGCCGCACGGATCAATGAACTGGAACGGATTCCTGCCATCGAACTGAACATATCTTGCCCGAACGTGAAGCAAGGCGGCATGGCATTCGGTGTGACTGCCAAAGGGGCACAGTCGGTGGTTGAGGCTGTGCGTCAGGTGTATCAGAAAACGTTGATTGTGAAACTCTCTCCCAACGTGACAGACATTGCAGAGATCGCGATTGCCGCTGAATATGCTGGAGCTGATGCCGTGTCGCTCATCAACACACTGATGGGCATGGCGATAGACATAGAACGTCGCCGCCCGTTGCTTTCAATCAACACAGGTGGGCTGAGCGGTCCGGCTGTGAAACCCGTGGCGGTGAGGATGGTGTGGCAAGTGGCTCATGCCGTCCGCATTCCGGTGGTGGGACTCGGCGGCATCATGACCGCTGAGGATGCCATCGAATTTTTGATGGCGGGAGCCTCGGCCGTGGAGGTCGGCACCGCCAACTTCATCGATCCCGCCGTGAGCGTGAAAATCGCCCAAGGCATCAGCAACTGGTTGGATGCCCACAACTATAAATCCGTTCAGGAAATCATCGGTGCTGTTGGTGTGTGATTGTTTCTCACAGGCTATAATCTGATGGGAATCCAGCGTGGTTTATGGAGGAAAAGCAAGAGCAATGCTTTTCCTTTTTTTATCTTCTGCCTTTTCTGCTGATGGCTTCAATAAGAATTTGGATTGATAATTTCTGATTTTTCCTCAGAAAAACAAGAAAAACTTTAGATTTCAACATTTGTTGTATGGTTAATCGTCATTTGTTTTACAATTTTGTTGCCTTAATGTCGTAAATTTGCATTGTGATTTTTCCTCTCAGGTCATAGAAGAATTTGGAAACGGAATTGAATGGTCATTCTGACGGATAGCAGAGAGGGGATTATATTTGAATAAACATTAAAACCCTAAATAACATCCAATGATGAAGATTCGAAATTTTTTGGCAGCAGTGCTGTGTATGGCGGCGACTGCGGCAAGCAGTACCCCTGTGGAGTTGCAGGCGGGAAAATCGGTTGTACGACTGGAGTTTTTCACTCCTGAGATTGTTCATGTGGTGAAATCGCCCGTGGGGCATGAATATGAGAAGCAGAGCCTCGTGGTGATTGCAAAGCCAGAGAACGTGAAGGTGAACCACAAAGGCAACACGCTGAGCAGCAACGTGCTGAGCGTGACCATGGATTCCAACACCGGAGCGCTGACTTTTTCCGCAAAAGGAAAGACCCTGCTGCGGGAGAAAGATGCCTGCTCGTTCGAACCACGCACTGAAGGACCGGATGCAGGTGCATACCGTGTGACCCAGACTTTCGTGCTCGACGCCGATGAGGCCATCTACGGACTGGGCACCATCCAAAATGGGAAGATGAACCGCCGTGGAGAGCATAAGCTGATGGAGCAGTCGAACCTGGAGGACTTCCAGAACGTGCTGCAGTCAATCAAAGGCTGGGGAATCTACTGGGACAACTATTCACGCACCAAGTTCGACGACGACGCATCGGGCATGTCGTTCTCCTCTGAGGTGGGCGACTGCGAGGACTATTATTTTATGTATGGCGGTTCGGCTGACGGTGTGATTGCCCAGATGCGTCATCTTTCGGGCGATGTGCCGATGTTCCCACTGTGGACTTACGGTTTCTGGCAGTGCAAGGAACGCTACAAGAGTGCTGCGGAACTGCTTGGTGTGGTCGATAAATACCGTGAGTTGCAGGTTCCGCTCGATGGCATCATCCAAGACTGGCAGTATTGGGGCTCGAACTACCTGTGGAACGCCATGGATTTCCTGACTGAGGAATACGCCAACGGCGAGCGGATGATCAATGAGGTGCACAAGAAGAACGCCCACTTCATGATCAGCATCTGGGCCAGTTTCGGACCAAAGACCAAAGCCTACCGTCAGCTCGACGAGAAAGGCCTGCTTTTCGACTTCCAGACCTGGCCGCAGAGCGGACTGACTTTCTGGCCTCCACGGATGGACTATCCGTCTGGAGTGCGTGTGTATGACGCATTCTCTCCTGAGGCCCGCGACATCTATTGGCAGAACCTGAAAACGCTGTTCGACAAGGGGACTGACGCTTGGTGGATGGACTCCACTGACCCAGATTTCTTCAACCCGACAGAGGCCGACTACGACCACAAAGCGGGAAAGAACGGAACATGGCGATCACTTCGCAACGCCTTCCCACTGGAAACCGTGCGCGGTGTGTATCAGAGTCAGCGCAAGGCATCGGAGCAGAAACGCGTGTTCATCATGACCCGCTCGGCATTTGCAGGACAGCAGCATTACGGCTCTGGAATGTGGAGCGGCGATGTGGCTTCTTCTTGGGACATGCTGCGCAAGCAGGTGCCTGCCGGACTGAGCTACTCACTCACCGGATGCCCGAACTTCAACACTGACATCGGTGGATTCTTCTGTGGAAGCTACAATACGAAAGGTGCCAATTCCGCCCCTCAGAACCATCAATATCAGGAGCTTTACGTCCGCTGGATGCAGTACGGGCTGTTCTGCCCGGTGTTCCGCAGCCATGGTGCGGATGCCCCTCGTGAAATCTGGCGATTCGGAAAGAAAGGTGAGCCGGTGTATGATGCCATAGAAAAGCAAATCCGTCTGCGCTACCGCTTGATTCCATATCTTTACAGCACGGCCTGGCAGGTGACGTCGAACAACGAGAGCTACCTTCGTCCGCTCTTCAGCGACTTTGCCGCCGACCGCAAGGTGTGGGACATTGCCGACGAGTTCATGTTCGGCCGCAGCATCCTGGCATTGCCGATTCTCAATCCTCAATATACCCAGGAGCGGATTGTGCGTGAGGATGCCATGACCGGTTGGGACAAGAAGGAGGTGAAGGCCGAGAGTGGTGAATCGAAAGTAGATTGGCTCGCCACGAAATCAGCTACGAAATATCTGCCGAAGGGTGCCGACTGGTATGATTTCTGGACTGGTGAGCGGATGAAAGGAGGCCAGGATGTGACGCTTCAGACTCAGCTCGACCGCGTGCCGATGTTTGTGCGTGCAGGCAGCATCCTCCCGTTGGGCGAGGAGATGCAGTATGCCTCCGAAAAGCCGTGGGATAATCTGGAACTGCGCGTTTATCCAGGTGCAGATGCCACCTTCACCCTCTACGAGGACGAAGGCGACAACTACAACTATGAACGCGGTCAATACTCCGAAATCACCTTCCGTTGGGATGACAGTAAGCACAAACTCACCATCAGTCCTCGCAAAGGCCAGTTCAAGGGAATGCTGCAGCAGCGCCGCTTCACCATCGTAATGCCGGGACAGAATGCCGCTGACGGTAAGACCGTGGACTACACGGGGCAAGAAGTGACTGTGAAACTGTAA
>OMUD01000190.1 GCA_900314125.1 uncultured Prevotellaceae bacterium
AAAACAATGATTATCTGTAAAAAAAGAATGTTTATTGCCTAAAAATAATGAATGTTTGCTGAAAAATCAAGCAGAATACTCATTCTATGTTACTTCTGAAACACCACTTGTCCGTTGTGGACATAAAGGCCTGCTGATGGATGCTGAATCTCATGTCCCGACAGGGTGTAGTAGCAATGTGCGTTATTCCCCAAAACAGGATCCGACGATACCGTCTTGATGGCATCTGGAAAATCTTCCTCACCTGGGGCTGGCACATTCGATGCCTGAAGTGGAACACGGATGGCGGTGCCATCATAGGACACTTCTGCATCGTATAGGATGCTCTCGCCATCTCCAACACCTTTGTCGGGACTGACGGCCACGATGCGGAATTTCCTATTCTGGAGCATACCATCGTAGTTTCCTTTCCTTGCGCCTATCGTCAGCGTTTTCGACGCTTCATCCCAACTCATCGGAATCTCGCTGTAGGCACCTTGTTGGTAGTGGTGGTTGTCGAACTCATCCTCATACAGGGTAAACTGTCCGTCCGCACCAGGATACACGCGGATTTCCAATGCATCCCATGGCTTCTCGGTGGAGTACTGAACGTCTGGACCCCAAGGAAGAATGGTGCCGGCTGGAACATAAAGAGGGATAAGGTCCATCGGAGCCGTCTTCGTGATTTGCTTTCCACCTCTCATTGTATATCCGGTCCAGAAGTCAATCCAGCGGTTGGAGGAGGTATGAGGAAGATAGACCTTGCGGTCGCTCACACCATCGGTCAAAACCGGGGCTACCATAAACGCCTTTCCAAACATATACTGGTCTTTCACGGAGTAGGTGTCGGAATCATCAGGGAATGCGACCGGAAGCGCCTGCATGAACCCTTCAGCATTCACGCGCACCTGATGTGCCGTGCTGTAGAGATAAGGAAGCAGGCGGTAGCGAAGGCGGATATAGCGCACGATGTTGTCGTATTCACCACGGGAATCACCGGCTGAACCAAATTGCCATGGCTCACGAGGGGTGTTGGTACCGTGGAAGCGGAGCATCGGAGTGAACACGCTGAATTGGGTCCAGCGGACGTAGAGCCTTCGCCAGGCGGCATCACCCACACCTCCATAATTGCCGGTGAAGAAACCGCCGGTGTCGCTGTTCCAGTAAGGAAGGCCACTCTCGGAGAGGTTGCACGCAGCCGGAATTTGGTTGGCGAGCGTCTGCCAGCTGGAGGTGATGTCCGCACTCCAGACGTAAGCGCCGGTCCGCTGCATCCCAAAATATCCTGAACGGGTCATGATGCTCACACGCTTGTCGGACAGTTCTGGCTGGGCGAGATGGTGCTGCGACACTCCCTCAACTGTGGCCAAAGGGAAGGCGTTGCGAAGCGAACGCCAGGTCTTCCCTTCCAACGCCACGTTGTCTAAGTCGCTCTCCGAACCGAAGAAATCAGGCTCTGTGGAGTCCATCCAATAGGCGTCAACGCCTTTGCTTGCTATGCCGTTCCAAAGATATTTCCAGTAGATGTCACGTGCTTCAGCACTGAACGGATTATAAGGTTTCACACCAGCGCCCGTAGGCCAGGTCTCTCCTGTGAAGAGCAACCCTTTGTTTTTCAATTCTGCAAACGGTTTTGTCGAAGGACCGAAACTGGCCCAGATGGAGATCATCAGTTTGGCGTGGTTTTGATGGATGAAGTTGATCATCTGCTTATAGTTGGAATAGTCGGGGTTGAGAAACTCCATCGCGTTCCAATGGGCGTTGTCGCCCCAGTACTGCCAGTCCTGCACGAGGCAGTCGAACGGAATCTTCAGGTTGCGGTACTTCCGCACCACACTCATCACCTCGTTGGCACTGACATAGCGCTCTTTGCTCTGATACAGACCGAAATTCCATAATGGGGGCAGCTGACATTCACCGGTCAGATGGCGAAGGCTACGCTGAACCTCATGACTATTGGAAGCCGCCAGTACGTAATAGTCGATGCATTGTCCCGTTGACCGGAACAGGGTGCGGCTGCCGGTGTCGTTGAAGATGGTAGGGGAATAGTTGTCCCAGTAGAAACCATAGTTCTTTGATGAGAGGAAATAAGGGATGCAGATGCTGCGGTTGTTCTGCTCCAGCTTCACCGCCGTGCCGCGACGGTCGAGCTGTCCGTCCTGGAGCTGCCCCATGCCGTAAATCCGCTCGTCGTCGTCGAATTCCAGATATTGGCTGATGGTGTAGGAATCAAATGGACCATCTTTCACCGACTGGAATTTATGCCCTTTATCCATCAGTAGCAACTGGCCGTCGGATCTGTATAATTCCGCGCGTCCATTCGATAGGGTGTATTCCACGCGCATCTTGCTGCTTTCCATGCTCACCACGCCGTTGTGCTCAACAACACTGAGAGCTATCTCTGCATCAGGGGAGGCAGTGACTGCCCAACTCTCCCCATCGTTGAACTGCATGTTGAACCCTTTGCTCACCCGTACCGTGCTGTCGTTGTAGAACTGAATGCGGATATGCTGGTCGTCGAAACGGGCATGGATGCCGTTGAGACTTTTTTCATAACTCACGGTATGGGTGCCTTCATCCTCTGACTTAAACACTGAGCGTACTTCCTTATATAATTGATAAGCTGCGGCATAGTCGTTGCTGGCTATCTGGTCGATGGCTTCCTTACGGCTGCTGTCGAGTTGCAGGGTTTTACGTTTGATGGCAGAGGTAAGCGAGGTGGCGGTGAAACCGAGGCGCTGCATCAGCGACGGGTGCTTGGCAGCCACTTCAAATGGGGCGTAATAACCAAAATCCTTGATCACACCTGGTTTGTTGGCATCTTGCACGGTGAATCCCACCGCTAAGATAAAGGGGGAACCATGGCTGCTGATTGGCACTCTTGATTCGCTATAATTGAAATTTCGGTTCACGGAGCTGTTGGTCTTCAAATCCCAGATGAACACTTTGTCTGACTGGTCCGTGAAATTTTTGTCGGGTTGGGCACCAGGGTTGTTGGAGCCATTCAGCCACCAAAGGAGGGAATGGCCAGATGTGAGGGACAGGTTCTCACCACACACCATCAGAAGTGTTTCATCAGAATCAATATAATATTCTCCATCCAATCCCTCTGCCATCTTGAATGCCACATTATTGGTTCCTGTGGCTTTGATGGAGATGGTGTTGGCGGTTCTGTCGTAGCTGAAAACAGACTGCGGCGCACGGCTGTCGTCTGTTGAAACATAGTCCCTGCAGTTGAACTTATAATGCTCCTGCGCTGCCATAGCGATGGATGACATCAGGAATAGGACGGATAGAAATAATCTGCTCATTGTGGTGAATTATAGTTAGCTTACACTTGAAATGACTTTACGAGTGCAAAATTACAATTATTCAACCAAAACTTTTTCTTACAAATGTTGATTTTATTGCTACAAATGTTGAATATGAAGATAATGCGAAAAAAAGAGGAGGCTGTTTTGGCAGCCTCCCCAAGGAGTATCTAATTTTTTATGTTATAAAACTGAGCTTAAGGATTATCTTTCCTTGTAATAAACTTTTGTGCAGCTTCCATCTGCCCGTCTTTCGATGCAGATGCCCTGAGGTCTGTCCAAACGGCGGCCAGAAAGGTCGTAGTAGGTCTTTGGACCATCGTCGGCGGCAACGTTCACACTGCTGATGGCAGTTGGGTCGTTGTCAATCATGAAGACAAAGGTGCTCAAGCTCTTGGCTGGCATGCTCACCGTGATGTCTTTCATTGGTGCATCAATGCCCAAGTCATTACTCTGGCAAAGGTTCGATGTCTCATTACCTGTGGAGAGAATCTGGGTGCCGCTCTTTACCATGAATGGCAGCTTGGTCACTAATTGGTGATTGCTTGATGTGGAGTTGATGGCCATCACGATGATGGAGTCGCCTTTGATATAGGCAGTGGCTTCAATGTCAGCATCGGTCTGCTCCTTGAACGAGGATTTGGTCTCCAACCGGGTCGAGCCAGTCACATGCTTGGAGAAATGAGACATCACGAATGCTCTCGGCAACAACGTGTTCTTGGTGTTTCCTGGATTATACTGCTCTTCACCAGTGCCTACAAAAGCCCAGTGGGCACGCATATACCAGTAGATATATCCCGTGCAGCCGGAAAGCATGCATTCATTCAACTCCCTCGCAAACACCAACTGCTCATCCCAGTTTGGCAGGCGATTGATGTTGTCGGTCACAGAGTGCTCCGTCATCCACACTTCCTTTCCATATTGGGAAGCCAATTCGGCGGCACTCTTCATGTTGCCCAATGGTGGGTGACCATAGAGGTGACCCGCGATGATATCGACCTGCTCACGGGCAACCGGGTCATTCAGCAGCATATTCGAATAAGAAGGGTCGAAACCCAACGGCTCGGCACTGATGAGGCGAACGCCTGGGTATTTCTGCCTGTCGAGTTTCGAAGCATGGTTCTTCACCAATTTCAACTGCTGCTGTGGAGTGTAGAGACAACCAGAGTAGTTGACCCACCAGTCCGGCTCGTTCTGAACCGATACCGCATCCACCTTCACACCGTTGGCTTTCATGTAGGCCAGGAAGGTGTTGAGCCATGGAAAGAACTTCTCATAGCAGTCTTCGCGCAGCTGTCCACGTTGGTTGCCCTGGTCGTCGCTATTGCCACCTTGGGCGGCTCCGTTGGTCTTGTAGGACCCTGGTGGTGACCATGGAGTTCCAAATACAATTCCTCCACGGTTTTTCACAATCTTGGCTGAAGGGAGTGAACCATGCCAGTCGTAGGGAGTGTCCCAACCAACGTCGGAAAAGGAGAGGTCGCCCTTGAAATTCGGTGAAATCTCCATTCTCATGATGTTGAGCCCAATCTTTGATGTTGGTCCATAAAGCAGGGTCACGGGTCTTGTGTCACTACCAAATGGGCACATGGCACCATCGCAGCATGCCGCTCCGAAACCGGTGATGGTCTGCAGACGGGAGTCGCGCACCAGCAATACGTAGGTACTGGCATGGACCGTAGTGACAGCCATCGCAAGTAACAGTAATGCTAAAATCTTGTTTCTCATCGTTTTCAAAAATAGAAGGTGTTATCATTGTAATACCATGCAAAATTAGGGAAAACGAACGATTGTTTCTATAAATAATGTAGCATTGAATGTAGCAAATGATACATTTTAAAGAAAAAAAAACACAGTTAACCTGTGGAAAAGAAAATCTTACGAGGGAAAAAGGCTATGAACGCCCATACTCAGATGGCTTGCACCCGAATGCCTCTTGGAAATGTTTGCTGAAATAGCTGGATGAGGAATAACCCACGCGGCTGGCGATTTCACTGATACTCAGGTTGCCTTCTTTCAGCAATTCGGCTGCATGCTCCATGCGGATGGAGCGGATGAAGAGTGTAGGGGTCTTGTCGAGCATTCCAGTCAGTTTCTTGTAAAGGCCCGTACGTTCCATGCACAGGTCTGCGGCCAGACGCTCAACCGTGTAGCCCGGAGTATTGATGTTCTGCTTCACCAGCGTGGCGGCTTGGAGAAGGAATGCGGAATTTTCAGGCGTCTCCATCTCTTCTTCTTTCATCAACTCATCCTGTGGTTCGGAATTTGGCTCCTTTGCCACGGATTTTTCTGAGTCAAGGGTCTGGGTCATCAGCGTTCTCAACCGTGACATCAGTCTTCGTTCACGCTTACGCTGCCTGGATGCATAACGCCAGAACAGGAAAAGAATGGCGATGACGACAAGCAGGAGCGAAAGAATGATGTAGAGCGTGGTGTGGGATACCGGAGCATAGAGCGTGTCGGCATGAAGGACGCCTTCAAAGTAGCTTCCCAGCCATAATCCTCCTCTTTGGTCACAGACCACGGCATTGATGCCGGTGCGCAACGTCTCGCCGTCGCGGGTCTGCAGATCTGAGTTCAATGTCATCTCACCGCTTTCCAGGTTGATCTGCCACAAACCCTGTGGACAGCCAATCAGGGCTGTCTCGCTGTCGGGAACGCAAAGGCTGTGGAAGATGCCGTTTTTTGTCTCAAACACCGTCTGCCATTCACGACTCTCGGGGTTGAAGCTAAGGAAGATGTTGTGCTCCTTGCCACAACGGAGTTGGTAAAAATTGCCGTTGCTGGCTCGGACCACCAATGAGGTCTTGTCATAGAATTTGGCCTCTGTGCTGTCGTAAGGCACTGATGTGTATTTCAACGCGCTGGTGGAGCGGTCGTAGCAGGCCAGCCTGCCAGAGGAAAAAAAGAGAAAAACACCACTGGAGTCGGCATCGAGGTCTTGAAGCTCACCCCATTCCCTCTGATAGGAGATACGGCCGTCAACCACCGTGTCTTTCACCGTCCACAGATGGTGGAAGGAATCCACAAACAAGTCGGTCATGTCACTGCCGCTCAGGTCAACAAGTTTTCCTGTCTCCAGGTTGATGCACCAGGCATTACCCCATTCTTTCACCCATAAGTTGGCGTCTTCGTCAGCATAGACGTGATAGGCGCCGTGATAATTGCTGATGCGGTACTCCTGGGGAGAGTTGAAAGGAAGCTGACGGATGCTGTCGCCGTCAATCAGGTTGATGCAGTTGTAGTTGGTCACTGCCATGCGTCCGTCACTGAGCTGAAGGATGTGCAGCACATTGTCGTTGTGAAGGCCTTCCTTGGTGGTCAGCCTGCTGAATTGGGGCAATGCGTGCGCTGCTTTCTCACTGAAGGCGGAAAGCGGGAACATTAACGTTGTGAGGAGGGTCAGGACAATGAATCGCATGGGAATAGAATGTATTCTTTATCGTTTTCCGTGCAAAATTAGTAAAAAATTTTGCATTTTTCATAATTTAATGTAAT
>OMUD01000095.1 GCA_900314125.1 uncultured Prevotellaceae bacterium
CGTCTGTCGAGATGGAATCCCCCACTCTGCATCTGTGCGAATGCCGTCACTGACAGCATGAGTGCACACATAGTTACGAATAATTTCTTCATTTTTACTTATTTTTAAGAAGTTATCAATGATTATATTAGATTCTTTGTCCTTCTTGAGTTGCCAAAACTCAGTGCAAATTTATAAAAAATATCTTTATGACAATATTATTTGAATAAAAAAAGGTGATTACCAGTCTTCAAACCCCAATTTTTCCATTGGCCGCTTCCATTCTGCAGGTATCTGCTTATAGGTGTTGAACCCACGGATTAATTTTTCATTCATGTCGATTTCCTCATATTTGAACTTAACACGGAATTGCGGGTCGCTGTTCTTGTTGAAAGAAACTGGGTCGCTGGTGATGCGGAACATTTTTTGCGCCTTGATACCTTTTCCAGCCGGCACAAACTTCGTGAAATAGAACTGCGCCGCACTCCCAGCTCCGCCTCCATAGACCACTTTGTTGTCCATGTCGAATATCGGCTGCTGCATGGTGATGTCATCGCCCTGATAGTCGTATTTCGCTGTCTGAGGGTTGTAAATAATCGGGGTGATGTAATTTCTTGGCGCATCCATACCAATGAGAATATCGGTATGTCCGTCGAAATTCACGTCGGCATAATGAACAAATGAGATGTCGCCCCCATAGCGGTTGACATTCACGTATCCCACTTTCATGGTCTGCACCGGCATGGCATTCTTGAAGATGGTCAGAATGGCCATTCCTTCCTCATTCTCACCCGCATAGACATCAATTCCTTCAGGAGCGTCGCCTTCACATTCGGAGAGCGACTTCAGTCCCAGTTTCTCATTCTGTGCTTGGGCATGGGCTGCAAAAAGCACGCACACCATCAAAACAAATAGTTTCTTCATATCAAATATTTTAAAAAGTTCATCAGACGATGCCTTGTGCAAGCATGGCCTTCGCCACCTTCATGAATCCAGCCACATTCGCTCCTTTGACATAATCGACATATCCATCCGGCTGCTGTCCGTATTTCACACACTGTTCATGGATGGAATGCATGATGTAATGGAGTTTTTCATCCACCTCTTTGTCGCTCCATGAGATTCTCATGGAATTCTGCGTCATCTCCAGTCCACTTGTGGCCACACCCCCTGCGTTGACCGCCTTGCCAGGAGCGAAGAGCATCTGTTTTTCAACAAAGAGTTCGGCCGCCTCAGCGGTGCACCCCATGTTAGACACCTCCGCCACACAAACCGGCTGGTTGTCGATGATTTGCCTTGCGTCGTCTCCATTCAGCTCATTCTGAGTGGCACATGGCAGGTAAATATCCGCCTTTCTTTCCCAAGGTTTTTTGTCGGGATAGAATGTGGCTCCCGGAAATTCATCGGCATAAGGCTGGCACACATCGTTTCCGCTTGCCCTAAGTTCGAGCATATATGCGATTTTCTCGTCGTCAAGCCCATCTGGGTCGTAGATATATCCGTCAGGGCCACTGATGGTGACAACTTTTGCCCCAAGTTGTGTGGCTTTCTTCGCAGCGCCCCATGCCACATTTCCGAATCCACTGATTGCCACGGTCTTGCCCTTGATATCTATACCTTTAGTGGCAAGCATGTGGTTGACGAAATAGATAGCTCCATATCCTGTTGCTTCCGGTCGGATTCGGGATCCTCCGTATTCCAGTCCTTTTCCTGTTAGCACCCCTTGGAACTGCCTTGTGAGTTTCTTATACATACCGAAAAGGTATCCGATTTCGCGTCCACCCACACCGATGTCGCCAGCCGGCACGTCGGTGTCAGGACCGATATTGTGGAAAAGTTCGGTCATGAAGGCCTGGCAGAATCGCATGATTTCATTGTCGCTCCTTCCTCTGATAGAGAAGTCACTTCCACCTTTTCCTCCACCCATCGGCAGCGTGGTCAGAGCATTTTTGAAAGTCTGCTCAAATCCGAGAAATTTGAGTATGGACAGGTTGACTGACGAATGGAACCGAAGCCCTCCCTTATAGGGGCCGATGGCGCTGTTGAACTGGACTCGGTAACCGATGTTGACATGTACCTCGCCCTTGTCGTCAACCCAAGGCACCCGGAAAGTGATGACTCTCTCCGGCTCAACGATCCTTTCGATGATTTTAGCTTTTTCAAACTCCGGGTGCTGATTGTAAACATCCTTCACGGATATGAGCACCTCGTGTACAGCCTGCAGATACTCCTGTTCACCAGGGTGTTTGCGTTGCAGGTCCTGCATAATTTTCTCAACTTCCATAGTGGATTTATTTTAGATTTAAGACAGGTGAAATTCAGCATTCACCTTTTCACCGCAAAAATATATGATTTTTACGGATTATGCAAAGCAAAATCGGAAAAAAAGGAAAAAAACGGCGATTTACGCCGTTTTTTCCGTAACGAAGTCAGGATTGTAAACTCTCAATAATAGTATGGCCTGTGGTGATAGTGGCGGTGAGGCGGTGGTGGTGGTCCCGGCTCATCGTACCAGTCGTACCATCCGAAGCAGCTCGACATGAGCAATGCAAATGTTGCAGCAGTGAGAATCACTGTAAGCATGTGTTTAAATCTTTTCATATCCTTTGGTTTTATTGAGTTAATAATTCATTTTTCTGATGCAAAGATAGCGACAGCAGGTTAGACTTGCAAACAGATATTCCTAAAAGCCAGAAGGTTTTTCCCTATTTCGCATGGGGAAATCCCAGCATCTCCCACAGCGCCATGGAGAAAGAAATAATGATAAATTCGCGAGTAAAGTGTGGTGTTTACACATTATTTTGATATATAATTTTTCAGAATCAATTATAAATCGTAAATTTGCAGAGAAATATGTGTCCACGAAGGTATGCATATTGTGTTTGCCGACTTGCGGATGTCGTATGTTCGAAGGAGGCGAGCATAGTGGGTTTATCATTAGTACATCATTAAAAAAACGACAATGAAAGTAATGAAATTTGGCGGAACATCCGTTGGTTCCGTGGAAAGCATTCTGAATGTTAAAAAGATTGTAGAGGGCAGCGAAGAGCCCGTAATCGTAGTAGTATCCGCATTGGGGGGAATCACCGACCAGCTTATCAAGACTTCGCATCTGGCCCTGTCAGGAGACACCCGTTACATTGATTCTTACAATTCGATGGTGAACCGTCACCATCAGATGATTGACGCCATCATTCCCGACGCCGACAAGCAGGTGTCGCTGTTGAAGACGGTAGATGCCTTATTGGACGATCTGAAGAGCATTTACCAGGGCGTGTATCTGATCCGCGATTTGTCGGAGAAGACGGCCAATGCCATCGTGAGTTATGGCGAGCGCATCTCGTCGAATATCGTCGCCACGATGATTTCCGGTGCCAGCTGCCACAATGCCTTGGATTTCATCAAGACAGAGAAGAAGCAGAAAGGCAACATGCTGATGAGCAGCCTGACCTACGAGCTGGTGAAAGAAGAATTCAAGAACTTCATGTCGGTGGGTAACGATCCGAAGTCGAAACGCCCTATCGCTGTAGTTCCCGGTTTTATTTCGAAAGACAACAACACGGGTGAAGTGACCAACCTGGGCCGTGGAGGTTCTGACTACACGGCTTCCATCCTTGCTGCTGCCTTGGATGCGAATTGTCTTGAAATCTGGACCGACGTTGACGGTTTCATGACCGCCGACCCGAAAGTGATCAACACGGCATACACCATCAACCAGCTTTCGTATGTAGAAGCAATGGAGCTTTGCAACTTCGGCGCTAAGGTGGTGTATCCTCCAACGATATATCCGGTATGCATCAAGAACATACCGATTCTGATTAAAAACACCTTCCATCCCGATGCCAAAGGCACTGTCATCACTCAGGAGAGCGACAAGAGCGACCGAGCAATCAAGGGAATCTCATCAATCAACGACACGAGCCTGATCACTGTTTCCGGTCTTTCGATGGTGGGTGTGATTGGTGTGAACCAGCGTATCTTCTCCGCTCTGGCCGAAGAAGGCATCAGCGTGTTCATGGTGAGCCAGGCCTCCTCTGAGAACTCCACGTCCATCGGTGTGCGTAATGAAGACTCCGACAAAGCCTGCGAGGTGCTGAACGAAGAGTTCAAGAAAGAGATCGAGATGGGCGCGATGTTCAAGATGTCGCAAGAGAAGAACCTGGCCACGGTGGCCGTAGTGGGTGAGAACATGAAGCACACCCCCGGCATCGCGGGTAAGCTCTTCGGCACTTTAGGCCGCAACGGCATCAGTGTGATTGCCTGTGCCCAAGGTGCGTCAGAGACGAATATCTCGTTCGTGGTGGAGAGCCGTTTTCTCCGCAAGTCGCTGAACGTGATTCACGACAGCTTCTTCCTTTCCGAATATCAGGTGCTGAACCTGTTTATCTGCGGAATCGGCACTGTAGGCAGCAAGTTGATAGACCAGATCAAGCGTCAGCGCGAGACATTGATGAAAGAACGCCGTTTGAAGCTGAACGTAGTCGGCATCGCCAACGGTCATCACGGCATGTACGACCGTGAAGGCCTTTCTTTGGAAGGCTACCGTGAAGCCTTGATGTCGAGTCCCGCCAGCAACATCTCAAAGTTGCGCGACGACGTGATCGGCATGAACATCTTCAACTCTGTGTTCGTGGACTGCACAGCAAGTACAGAAGTTGCCTCTCTTTACCACGACTTCCTGAGCCACAGCATCAGTGTGGTTGCCGCCAACAAGGTTGCCGCCTCATCCGACTATCCAGAATATGCGAAATTGAAATCCACGGCCCGTGACCGCGGTGTGAAATATTTGTTTGAGACCAATGTGGGCGCCGGCCTTCCTATCATCAGCACGATCAACGACCTGATCAACTCGGGCGACCAGATAGAAAAGCTCGAAGCCGTGTTGAGCGGCACGCTGAACTTCATCTTCAACACCATCTCCGCCGACGTTCCATTCTCTGAAACCGTGCGGAGGGCCAAAGAAGAAGGTTATTCCGAGCCAGATCCGAGGATTGACCTGAGCGGAAAGGACGTGATTCGCAAGTTGGTGATTCTCAGCCGTGAAGCGGGTTACAAGCTCAATCAGGAAGACGTTGAGAAGAACCTGTTCATTCCAGAGTCGTTCTTCACTGGTAGTCTGGAAGACTTTTGGAAAGGTCTTCCTTCGCTCGACGCCGACTTTGAGGCACGCCGGAAAGTGCTGGAATCCAATGGCAAGAAATGGAAGTTCGTTGCCACCTTATGCGGTGGGAAAGGCAAGGTGTCGCTTCAGGAAGTTGACACCCACCATCCTTTCTACGACCTTGAAGGCTCAAACAACATCATTCTCATCACCACAAAACGCTACCATGAGTATCCGATGCTCATCCAGGGTTACGGTGCCGGAGCCAGCGTAACTGCCGCCGGTGTGTTTGCCGACATCATGCGAGTTGCCAATATTTAAAGACGGAGGACGCATATGAAACATATCATCATCTTAGGCGACGGCATGGCCGACTGGAAAGTAGAATCGTTAGGTGGCAAGACCCCACTTCAATATGCTCCAACCCCATACATGGACGCCTTGGCCCGCATGGGCCGCACCGGCATGCTGAAAACCGTTCAGGACGGCTTTCATCCAGGCAGCGAGGTGGCGAACTCTTCAATCTTAGGCTACGACCAGGAAAAAGTATATGAAGGCCGCGGTCCACTTGAAGCCGCGAGCATCGGTGTGGCTTTGGAAGACGGCGACCTCGCCATCCGCTGCAACCTCATCTGCATAGAAGGCGACCACATCAAGAATCACTCTGCCGGTCATCTGAGCACAGAAGAGGCAGACGTGCTGATCCGCTATCTTCAGGAAAAGCTGGGTACAGACCGTGTGCAATTCCACACAGGCATCCAATACCGCCACCTGCTCGTGATCAAAGGTGGCGACAAACGCATCAGCTGCACCCCACCCCACGACGTACCAGGTCAAGCCTGGCGCCCACTGCTGGTGAAAGCAGAAGTTCCCGACGCCCAACCAACGGCAGACCTTTTGAACGACCTTATCATCCGTTCGCAAGCCCTGCTCTCAGCCCATCCGCTGAACCAGCAGCGCATGTCGGAAGGGAAAGACCCTGCCAACAGCATCTGGCCTTGGGCTGGCGGTTACCGTCCAGCCATGACCCCGTTGACCACCACCTTCCCTCAAATCAAGCGAGGTGCTGTGATCACTGCTGTTGACCTACTGCGCGGCATCGGCAAGCTTGCAGGCCTGCGTTGCATCGACGTTGAAGGCGCAACCGGCTTATACAACACCAACTACGAAGGGAAGGCCCAAGCAGCGATTGACGCGCTGCGCACTGATGACTTCGTCTATCTTCACATCGAAGCGAGCGACGAAGCCGGTCATGACGGCAACCTGGACTTGAAGCTCCAGACCATCGACTATCTTGACCGCCGTGCCATCAAACCCATCTTCGAGGCTGTTTATGGCAAATTGGAAGACTTCGACCCATCGCACCCACATTCAACCCTTGGAGAGGACGTAGCGATTGCCGTATTGCCCGACCACCCCACTCCTGTGGCTCACCGCACACACACGAATGAGCCTGTTCCTTTCCTGATTTACAAACCAGGAAAGCCTGCAGACTCAGTTCGGTGTTTCGATGAGGAATCATGTCAGGCAGGAAGCTATGGTCTGTTAGAGAAAGATGGTTTTATCCGTGCCTTGATGGACGATTGAGTCTTTGCTTTATCATCATATAAATCCTATATGCCCTCCTTTGGGTTAAACCCAAATCAGTCTTTCGGGTTAAAAATATACAAATATTTTTATAAATAGAAAAAAAGCATTATTTTCGCACCAAACAAATTCAGATATGAACTATTACAGCACAAACGGGAAAGCCCCCATGGCAAGTCTTGAGAAAGCAGTGGTGAAAGGTCTGGCCGAAGACAAAGGCCTGTACATGCCCGAGCGCGTGAAAACCCTTCCCCAATCGTTTTTCGACACGATTGACCAATTGAGTTTCCAGGAGATTGCCTACACCGTGGCTGACGCCTTTTTCGGTGAGGACGTTCCCGCAGAGGATTTGCGCCGCATAGTCTATGACACCCTGTCGTTCGACTGCCCATTAGTTCCAGTGACCGACAGCATCTATTCCCTGGAGCTTTTCCATGGTCCAACCTTGGCGTTCAAGGATGTCGGTGCCCGATTCATGGCCCGTCTGCTCCAGTATTTCATCAAGAAAGAAGGCGGCAAAGGCGAGGTGAACGTTCTGGTAGCCACCTCTGGCGACACTGGTTCGGCCGTAGCCAACGGTTTTCTCGGCGTTGACGGCATCCATGTTTACGTACTCTATCCTAAGGGCAAGGTGAGTGCGATTCAGGAATGCCAGTTCACCACGTTAGGCCAGAACATCACAGCCATAGAGGTTGACGGTGTGTTCGACGATTGCCAGCGTTTGGTGAAGTCCGCCTTCATGGATGCGGATTTGAATGCCCACATGCAGCTCACTTCCGCCAACTCCATCAATGTGGCCCGTTTCCTTCCCCAGGCGTTCTATTATTTCCACGCCTACGCTCAGCTGAAGCGTATGGGCAAGGCCGATGAGATGGTTGTTTGCGTCCCATCCGGCAATTTCGGAAACATCTGCGCAGGTCTGTTCGGCAAGCGGATGGGTCTGCCCGTGAAGCGTTTCATCGCCTCCAACAACGCCAATGACATCTTCTACAAATATCTTCAGACAGGCCATTACGACCCGAAGCCATCCGTCCAGACCATCGCCAACGCAATGGACGTAGGCGACCCATCGAATTTCGCTCGAGTGTATGACCTGTATGGCAAAAGCCATGCCGCCATCTGCCAAGATATCAGCGGTGCCACCTATACCGACACAGAGATTTCCGCCACGATGAAGGATGTGTACGCTCGGACTGGTTATATCTGTGATCCTCACGGTGCCTGCGGCTTCCGTGCCCTTGAGGCAAGTCTGCAGCCAAGCGAGACGGGTGTGTTCCTTGAGACCGCCCATCCAGCGAAGTTCAAGCAGACGGTGGATCAGATTCTCGGCGGCGACATTGAGATTCCCGCCAAGCTCGCCGCCTTCATGCAAGGCGAGAAGCAGAGCGTGGCGATGAGCAAGTCCTTCGAAGATTTCAAGCACTACCTGCTGAGCCGCTGACACGGCAGGGTGGGCAGAGAGCTTATTCCATTTTGAATTGAGGCACAAATTCAATTATTGACTGTGTATGTGGGCATTTTTCAGAAAACTATTCAGAAAATCCTCTGATTCGACAATTTCAAAAAAATTAAAGAAGCAGAAAGGGGTGGGCAAAAAGTTGAAAGCCCATGAATGGAGTTTCCGCGTGGGCATCCTGCTTGCGGCGCTGCTCATCATCACCTATTTCCTCCCGAGTCCGAACCCGTTCAACTTCACGTTCGGTGAGGGCGAGCCATGGCATTACGCTCCCCTTTACTCGTCGTATAAGTTCAACATCAACATGAGCGACTCCGTGCTTCAGGTCAAACAGGACAGCGTGAAGAAAGACTTCGAGCCCTATTTCACGAAGCAGTCATTGATGCAGGACAGTGTGAAGACGAAGATCCGTAGGGCGGCAGACAAACTATCGGAGAGCAACCCGAAATACAGTTCCCTGCTTGTGACCGCCTATCTTCATTCCCTGTTCCAGCAGATAGACAGCATCTATGATAAAGGTGTGATGTCGCAGACCTGCTACGACAGTCTGATGATGAATGGCACCCGGGAGATCCGCATCGTAGATAACAACATAGCCAACTTTGCCGACATGAACGAAGTTTATTCGCTTCAAACGGCCTACAAGAAACTGATGAGTCCGGTAAGGATGGCTACCGAAGGAATCGACACGCTGCGTCAGCAGTTTTTGTCGGCAATGAACATCAACACACTTTTGACGGAGAACATCTCCTACGACAACCTGAAGTCAGAGTTGGAACTCCAAGCCATGATTGACTCGTTGTCGCCAACAATCGGTCTGGTGATGGAGAATGAGAAGATCATCGACCGCGGCGAGATCGTGACGAAGGAGAAGATGGCCAAGCTGAACACCTACATGCGTGTGGTTTCAGAGAACACTTCATCCGAGCGTCCGCTTTCGACTTTGATTGGTCAGATTGCACTTGTTCTAATCGTGTTGCTTGTGCTGAACTCCTTCCTCTTCATTTTCCGTAAGGATTACTTCGCCAACCTCAGGGCATACATCATGCTGTTCTCGTTGCCTACCATCTTCTGCTCGTTGTCGTCCACCCTGATTGAACATCATCTGCTGCATGTGTTCATCATCCCATTCTGCATGGTTCCCATCATCATCCGTGTGTTCATGGACTCCCGAGTGGCATTCGTGTTCCACCTTGGCACCGTTATCATTGCGACCATCAGCATGTCGTATCCTTACGAATTCATCATTCTTCAAGTGATAGCAGGCATGGTGGCCGTACAATCGCTGCGTCAGATGACGCAGCGCTCACAGATTGTGAGCACAATGGTGATCATCACGCTCACGCTGCTCTGCACCCACGGTGCCTACGAGATGATGACTCACGCCGATTTCACGCGCGACCACTTCGACAAATATCCATATTACTTCCTGACGGTGAGTGGCTTGTTGCTCTTGTTCGCCTATCCTCTGCTTTGGATTATGGAGAAATTCTTCATGTTCACGTCTGACGTCACGTTAGTGGAGTTGTCGAACACCAACAACACGTTGCTTCAGAAGCTGATGGAAGAGGCTCCCGGCACCTTCCAGCACTCGATGCAGGTGGCAACGCTTGCCGCTGAGATTGCCGGAAAGATAGATGCCAACGTTCAGTTGGTGCGTACGGGTGCGCTATACCACGACATTGGAAAACTTTCACGTCCTGTGTTCTACACAGAGAACCAGTCGGACAAGAACCCTCATGAGCGTATTTCTCCATTGAAAAGTGCGGAGGTGATCATCGCACACGTGACGGAGGGCATCAAGCTTGCCGAGCATTACGACCTGCCAGAGGTGATCAAGCGTTTCATCCTGACCCACCACGGCAAGGGTAAAGTCCGGTATTTCTACATCACCTACAAAAACGAACATCCAGACGAAGAGATAGACGAATCGCTGTTCACCTATCCTGGTCCGAATCCAGAATCGAAAGAGGAAGGCATCCTGATGATGTCGGACGCAGTGGAAGCCGCCTCCCGGAGTCTGAACGAATACACAGAAGAAAACATTTCGAATCTGGTGGAGAAAATCGTGAAATCCCAGATGGACGAAGGGTATTACGATGAGTGCAACCTGACGTTCAAGGACATCTTCATCGCCAAGAAAGCCTTGAAAGAGCGTCTGAAGACTATCTACCACACCCGCATCTCCTATCCGGAACTCAAAAGCGAAGAGGCTCCACAATCCAAATCCGAATAATCCCCATCCACAGAAGGATTTATTTCCAGCTGACCACACAACAAACTACGAACTACCACACAACAAACAAGCACAATAGCATGAAGAGGGGATGGCTTCATCATGTTTTAACTAAAAAACTGAATACCAAAAGCTAAACTACGAACAAGGAAACGACTACTAAACCGATGAAAACTACATTAGCCACAACGCTGATGCTGCTCACGGCATTTACGTCCGTGAAAGCGCAGCAGTGCGACACATTTCCCGATGGCACCCCATTGGAGCCGTGGTACACAGAAAACCGGGCGACCCCATTGTCGGAGATGGGTCCTCAGGTGAGACTCAACAATGAAGGTGTGCTGTCCGATTCAACTCTGGTTCAGACTGCAGCCATCCAAAAGGCAATAGACAAAGCCGCCGCCCTTGGCGGCACAGTGGTGATACCCCGTGGCACCTACCTGAGCGGTGCCCTGTTCTTCCGTCCAGGCAGCAAACTCTACCTGGAGGAGGGAGCAAAACTGAAGGGCAGCAGCGACATCAGCGACTTTCCTGTGGTTACGACCCGCATAGAAGGTCAGAGTTGCAAATATTTTGCCGCGCTGATCAACTCCGACAGTAATGACGGTTTCAAGATTTGCGGCCGCGGTGTGATTGACGGCAACGGCCTTCCTTATTGGAAAGCTTTCTGGCTCCGCCGCAGCTGGAATCCACAGTGTACGAACAAAGACGAACAGCGTCCGCGTCTGGTCTATCTCTCGAACTGCCGGAATGCAGAGATTTCGGGTGTAACCCTTCAGAACTCCCCGTTCTGGACGACCCACCTCTACCGCTGTGACCACGTGAAACTGCTCGGTCTTCGCATTCTCTCTCCAGCAGAGCCTGTGAAAGCCCCTTCCACTGACGCCATCGACATCGACGCATGCACCCACATCCACGTGAAGGACTGCTATATGGCGGTGAACGACGATGCCATCGCCTTGAAGGGTGGCAAAGGTCCGTGGGCCGACCAGTCGCTCGACAACGGCAAGAACGAGTTTATCGTGATTGAAGACTGCGAATACGGTTTCTGCCATGGCTGCATCACCTTCGGCAGCGAATCGGTCCACAGCCGCAACGTGATCCTGCGCCGCATCAAGGTGAACAAGGCTGCCCGCCTACTATGGCTGAAGATGCGTCCCGACACCCCTCAACGTTATGAGTACGTAAGGGTTGAGGATATCAGCGGCAGTGTGACCCACTTCATCTACGTGAAGCCATGGACCCAGTTCTTCGACCTTCAGGGCCGCACAGACATGCCGATGTCGTGGGGCGACCACATTACAATGCAGAACATACGGATGGAATGCCGCAATTTCTTTGAGGTGGAGCGCAGCAGCCAATACAGGCTGTCGAACTTCGTGTTCCGCAACCTGGACCTTCAGGCAGAGAAAGCCGCCTGTGACCCAAGCCAGGTGGACAACTTCGTGCTTGACAACGTGAAGGTGAACGGAAATTTGGTGAGCGCCACGAAATAGCGCCACCAATCCCCCACTCCCCATAACAACCAACTTTCTAATGATAAAAGCAAATTGAAAAGCTATAATCACATATTAACTAAACACTTATGAAAAAACTATTACTCACCCTCATGCTGGGCATCATGACCAGCAGCCTGTTTGCTCAGAAAAGCGTTTACATTCCTAGGGAATGGCGTGAGCAACGCACCGACACACTGCTCTATGCAGAGAACGACCCCGACAACAAATACACGTGGTCGAAATCCCGGAGTATGGAAACCGACAACTTCATCATCTTCTGGGACAAATATTGGGGCAACACCGCTCCCAACAAGCTCCCCTCATCGAACTTCTACTATTTTGACCTGGAATACATGAAGGAACGTCTGGAGACCTTCTACAAGCATGAGACCGAGGTACTCGGCTTCGGCACACTCGCCAGTTCGAATATCAACAAATACAAGATTATCGTATGCCTGAACCACACTACAGAATGGACATGCTACGGCTCTGGCTATGACTATCAGGTTCCCGCCCTTTGGCTGAACCCTTCTACGAGCAAGCCAGTAGGCTCCGCCGTGGCTCATGAGGTGGGGCACTCGTTCCATTACATGTGCTACAGTGACGCTTCAAAGCAGGATACGCTGGACGGTGTTCACACAGGATTCCACGATGCCATCGGCAATGGTTCTGCGATTTGGGAAACGACCGCAAACTGGCAGGCTTTGTATTCCTATCCAGAAGAAATCTTCACGGAAAGCGGCACCGGCGACTTCTTCGGCAACACGCACAATTATGCCTTCACCCATGAGTGGCACCGCTATCAGGCCTATATGTTTTTCGTGTATCTGTGTGAGAAATACAATGACATCCAGACCATCTACAAAGTTTGGAGCTATCCAGAGAGCAAGGCCAAAGACTTCAACGAAGTGTTGATGGATTTGAAAGGCTTGTCGGTGGATGAGCTGTACAAACTGCATTTTGACTTTGCGATGCATGCCGTGACCTACGACATGGCGCGTTGCAAACCCTATTTGAACGACCACTACATCGGCAATTTCCGCTATGCCTGCACTGAGGTTGAAGACGGTGTCTATCAGGTGGCATACTCCAGCTGCCCACAGGGAACCGGCTTCAATGTGATTCCGCTTCAGATTCAGCCAGCCGGCACAGAGATTACTACTCACTTCACCGCCATGCGTCCACTCTCGAAACTGGCCGAAGGTGATCCGAAAGAATATCACAACGGCGACCGCTTCACTACTGTGAACCGCAACTACTACAACAACCAGAACTCCAGCTACCGTGGTTTCCGTCTGGGCTACGTGGTGCTGAAGACCGACGGCAGCCGTGAGTATATCTCAGAAGACTCCATCTATGGCACAGGCGGTGGTGAGAAGACCGTTGACGTGAGCTTCACCGTTCCTGCCAACGCCAAGCAGATGTGGCTGGTGGTGGCTCCATCGCTGAAGAGCTACATCCAGCACAAGTGGGACGAGAATGTCGAGAACGACGACCAATGGCCATACAGATTTGAGTTGGAAGGCACGAAACTGGGCAGCAAAGCCATTGTCTATGCCCCTTCTACGATTGACGGCCGCGACGTGGCCAACGTGGAATTCACCTATGATGTGTATTATCCAGCTGCCACTCAGGCCGGCGACCACAGCGGCACCTCCGTGTCGATATCCGGCAAAGCCCTCGCCGCCCTTGGCACGGCATTCCAGATGGAGAATCCGTCCTCTGGCATCAGCAGTGCCATCCGCACCTATTCAGCCGGTGCTCCAGCCGAAGGCACTTGCAAGTTCTACGCCTGCTATCCAACGGGCAGCAACAGCATCGTCAGTTCCGGTTCCACAGCCAATGGTTATGGGCACTGGTTTGACGCCAATGGTGGTGTGACCTCCTACGGCAACGGCTACGTATATTCCGAGTTCACTCCAAACACCCTGACCTTCACACTGGGTCAGTATCCACAGCGTCTGCGCAACGGTCAGGAATACACCATCGTGCAGGCCATCCGCTATAAGAAAGACAATAAGATAGCCAAAGCCACCTTCAAGTTTAACATCCATATCACACAAGATAAGACAGGAGCCGAACTCAGCGAAATTGAAGAGCACACTGTCCCTGTGGGTATCAATGATATCCATGCCGTCAGTCCATCGCAAACAGCAATCTACAACCTGTCGGGCATCCGTGTGAAAGCCAATGCTGACTCATCATGTGCCACCGACGGACTCGCCCCTGGCATCTATATCATCAACCACAAGAAGGTTTTGGTGAAATAAGCAAAGTCTGGTCATAATTTCACACTACAAAATTCAATCCTCAAAACGCAATTTCTCATGTCCAACCAACTGATTAAATCTTTTCTGCTGACGCTGCTCGTAGTGGGTATCCTGTTCGGCATGTTTTTCCTTCCCCGACTGAACGTGGGTGGTAAAGACTGGCGCAGGGTGAACCTGCTCCGTGACGTTCAGCACCGCGACTCTGCCGGCAATATCCTGGCTGAGGTTCGGATGGACTCGTTGGCTGGGACATGGGAGATTGGTGTCTCCGCTTCCGACTCAGCAGAGAACATGGGTATCGCATTTGACGAGATTGTGGAAGAAGAACCTTCAGAAGAGACTTCAAGTTCTCCTATTCTGGCTTCCACATCCCATGAGGCTTCGGCCAAAGCCGAATCATCCGCTTCACGGTCTTCGGAACAACATCAAGGTGGAAAGCCGTCAGAGCAATCAGCAGAGAGCTCAGATGTGTCGGTAGAGAGTGACTCTTCCGTTCATGTGGATCTTCAGCCGATTGACTATTCCGACATTGAGACTGGCGGTTTGGTTCCGATAGAGGACTTTGGCGGGAGCATGAGCCATTTCCGTTCCGTCCTCCAGCAGTCGGGAAGCCGCAACGTCCGCATCGCTTTCTTCGGCGATTCCTTCATCGAGGGAGATATCTTGACCAGCGACCTGCGCGAGATGCTTCAGTCGCGCTATGGCGGCAAAGGTGTAGGATGGCTGGACATCAGTTGTGTGTCGGAGAAATTCCGGCTCACTGCCCGTACGAGCAGCAGCGGCTGGGAATCCCACCATGCCAACGACAAGCGCGGTCACCAAGCCTCACTTCAAGGTTTGAATGGAGCTTATTTCCTATGCAGGGGGAACGCCACTTTCACCGCCACCGGAACGAAAGGTCGTGCCGCCAGTGCCGACAAAGCCACGGTGCTCTATGCTCCAGGCGGTCTGACGTTGAAAGGTGGAGTGAATGGTGGTGCACAGCAGGCGTTGTCGGAAGAGAATTACGGTTCGCTCAGCGCCGCAACGATACATGCCGACGGCATCAGCAAGTTCAGCCTGAACGCGAGCGGCAATGGTCGGGTGCTGGGTGTTGCCCTTGACGGCAAGACTGGCATCTCGCTTGACAACTACAGCATGCGCGGCAGCAACGGTTGGTACACCGCCAACACCACAGACGATATTCTCTCATCCTACGCCCGTGTGCGCCCCTATGACCTCTTCGTCTTTGAATATGGCTTGAACATTGCCAACAAGAATCAGACAAAATACACATTCTACACTGACAAGTTCAAGAAAGTGATACGAAAGATCAAGGCCCACTTCCCGAATGCCAGCATCCTGATTGTGGGCAGCGGCGACCGTGACGAACGCAGTGACAACGGCTTTGTGACAATGCGCGGAGTGAAAGAATTGATCAGCGCCCAGCGTCAGATGGCAGCCGACGAGGGTGTTGCATTCTGGAACCTGTATGCCGCCATGGGCGGCGAAGGGAGTATCGCCCGTATGCAGCAGAAAAAGCAAGCCAACTTAGACTACACCCACATCAACGCCGCCGGTGGAAAGGTGTTGGCAAAAAGTCTTTTTGACGCCTTGACCCACTAACAGGAGTAAACACAGTTAAAAGGATTCTGTTCAGGTGTGTTCTAAAAATTCTGTTTTAGAATTATTTACAAGTCCGTAAGAATTCTTTTTGGCCAGTTTTTGTTTTTGTCCGGCGCAAAGTGTCAAGTCTCATCAGTCATGATGCCCGCATCACTCCTTCTTCAACTTACACTTTTCACTCGAGTAAAATTCAAAAATCGACTCGACATCATTTTTAGAATACACCTTTAAAATTCAAGTAGAAAAAGATTATTTGAATGTTCATAATATGATTTGACCCCCGAAAGAAAACTACACTTTCGGGGGTCAAATTATCTTACAAATGAATTATTACTTTAATTCACCTTTTTCGTCAACAAGAGACTCTTCAGCCATAGACTCATAAACCAACGTCTTTTTAGCTGCATCGACTTTATAAACTTCAGTGCC